>DASTHR010000023.1:0-5359 GCA_035718105.1 Burkholderiales bacterium | reverse complement strand
GCGCCGGAGCTGTTCGTCGCCGCGGCCGCGCTGGCGCTGCTGGCGGCGCTGGCGGTGGCCCTGTGGGCGCTGTGGCGGGCGGACGCCGCCGTGGGGACGTCCCATCCCGGCCTCGCCTGGTATCTGGCGGCCCTGGGCTGCCTGGGACTGGCGCTGGCGGCGACGCTGCTGATCCACGATTTCGCCGGGCAGTACCTTCCCATCAAGCGCCTGCACCTGCACCTCAACACCCTGGGCTTCATCGGCCTCACGGCGATCGGCACCCTGCAGGTGCTCATGCCCACCGCCGCCGGGCCCGACAGCGGCGCCGCGCGCCGGCTGCGCGGCGGGCTCTGGTTCGCGCTGGGCGGCACCCTGCTGGCGGCGATTGGATCGGCCTGGTTCGCCCCCTTGTCCTGGGCCGGCGCCGCGCTGTGGGGCGTGCCCGTGGTGCTCACCGCGGCTTCCTGGTGGACGCGCTACCGGGCGCGGATCCTGGCCTGGCACGGCGCGCCGCCGCTGCTGGCCGCGGCGCTGGCGGGTTTCGCGCTGAGCCTGATTTTCGGGCTGGTTCACGGCGCGGCGCTGCACTCCGGGCGCCATGCCCCGGGGCTGTTTTTCTGCGCCTTCCTGTTTCCGCTGGTCACCGGCGCGCTCACGCAACTGCTGCCGGTGTGGCTGCGTCCGGGTCCCGACGCCCCCTGGCAGGAACAGGCGCGGGGGCGGCTCGGCCGGTGGAACGGCGCCGCGGCGCTGCTGTTCCTCGGCTCCGGCGTGGCCGGAATTGTCGAGCCGTCGGCGGGGACGCTGGGGGCCGCCGCGGGGCTCGGGTGGTTCGCGCTGAAGGCGGTCTCCCTCGCCGCGTCGCGGCGGTTATAATCCGCGCTCCAGCGCCAGGAACGACAAGGAGACGCCATGAAGCTCACCAGCAACTGCTTCGCCGACCAGCACAGGATCCCGGTGGAGAACGCCTTCTGCGTCCCGGACGGCAAGGGCCAGTGCGTGCTGGGGGGCAACCGCAATCCCGACCTCGCCTGGAGCGACCTGCCCACCGGCACCCGCTCGCTGGTGCTGATCTGCCACGATCCCGACGTGCCCAGCCGTCCCGACGACGTGAACAAGGAAGGGCGCACCGTGCCGGCATCGCTGCCGCGGGTGGACTTCTACCACTGGGTGCTGGTGGACCTCGAGTGGAACTCGCCGCCGATCGCGGAGGGCGAGTTCTCCGCCGGGGTGACGGCGAAGGGCAAGCCCGGGCCCGACGCGCCCCGGGGGGCGCGCCAGGGCATCAACTCCTACACCGACTGGTTTGCCGGGGACAGGGACATGGGCGGCAATTACTTCGGCTACGACGGGCCCTGCCCGCCCTGGAACGACGAGTTGCGCCACCGCTACATCTTCACCCTGTATGCGCTGGACATCCCCAAGTGCCCGGTGTCCGGCACCTTCGGCGGTCCCGAGGTGCTGAAGGCGATGGAAGGCCATGTCATCGACAGGGCCACCCTGACCGGACTGTACACCCTGAACCCCGCGGTTTCGCTCCTGGGTTGAGGACGGCACGATGGACCCCGCGCTCCAGCCGGACGTTCAGACGCTTCGCCGCATCTACAAGGAAAACCACAGCATCGCCGTGGTCGGGTTGTCGGCGGACTGGTTTCGCCCGAGTTATTTCGCGGCGAAATACATGATGGACCACGGCTACCGCGTGATCCCGGTGAATCCGCGCTACCAGGAGGTGCTGGGGCAGAAATGCTACCCGAGCCTGCGGGCGATTCCGGAGAAGGTGGACATCGTGGACTGCTTCCGCAAGAGCGCCGACATCCCGCCGCTGCTCGACGACGCCATCGCGATCGGCGCCAGGGTGCTCTGGCTGCAGATCGGCGTCATCAACGAGGAGGTGGCGAAGCGGGCCCGCGCCGCCGGCCTGGACGTGGTGATGGACCGCTGCGTGAAGATCGAGTACGCGCGCCTGTTCGGCGGGCTGAACTGGATGGGCGTCAACACCGGCATCGTCTCCGCCAAGCGCCCGCAGTGGCTCACTCACTGATGGTCGAGCGGGGCGCGCTGCGAAGGGACCGGTAACAGACTCCCCCTACCCGCTCACCGCCCACCGCCCACCGCCCACCGCCCACCGCTCACGGACCTTATGGCTGACAGGAAATTTGGCTTCGGCACCCTGTGCCTGCACGCGGGACAGATCCCCGACCCGGCCACCGGGGCGCGGGCACAGCCGCTCTACCAGACCACCTCCTTCGTGTTCGACAGCGCCGACCACGCGGCCTCGCTGTTCAACCTCCAGACCTTCGGCAACGTCTACAGCCGGATCGGGAATCCCACCACCGCCGTGTTCGAGGAGCGCATGGCGGCGCTGGAGGGTGGGCGCGCGGCGGTGGCGGCCGCCACCGGCCAGGCCGCGGAGATGGCGACGCTGCTCACCCTGTGCAAGGCGGGGGACGAGATCGTCTCCGCCTCCACGCTCTACGGCGGCACCTACACCCTGCTCGGCGTCAACCTGAAGAACCTGGGCATCGAGACCCGGTTCGTGAACCCGGACGACCCGGAGAACTTCCGCCGCGCGATCACGCCGAAGACCCGCTGCCTGTACGCCGAGACCCTGGGCAATCCCCTGAACAACGTGCTGGACATCGAGGCGGTGGCCGCCGTCGCCCGGGACGCCGGCATCCCCCTGGTGGTGGACAACACCGTGCCGTCCCCCTTCCTGTGCCAGCCCTTCAGGTGGGGCGCGGACATCGTGATCCATTCGGCCACCAAGTACATCGGCGGCCACGGCACCACCATGGGCGGCGTGGTGGTGGAGTCGGGCAAGTTTCCCTGGGACAACGGCAAGTTTCCCGAGATGCTGGAGCCTTCCCGGGGTTACCACGGGGTGCGCTTCTACGAGACCTTCGGCGACTTCGGCTTCACCATGAGGCTGCGCTTCGAGACCCTGCGGGTGTACGGCCCGGCGCTCTCACCCTTCAACGCCTGGATGCTGCTGCAGGGGCTGGAGACCCTGCACCTGCGCATGGAGCGCCACTGCCGCAACGCCTTGGCCGTGGCGCAATACCTGCGGGACCACCCGCTGGTGACCTGGGTCAACTATCCGGGGCTGCCCGACAACAAATACCACGGGCTGGCGCAGAAATACCTGCCCAAGGGCAGCAGCGGCCTGCTCACCTTCGGCGTCAAGGGCGGGGCGGCCGCGGGGGTGAAGTTCATCGAGTCGGTGCAGTTCCTGTCCCACCTCGCCAACATCGGCGACGCCAAGACCCTGGTGATCCATCCCGCCTCCACCACCCATCGCCAGCTCTCGGAGCAGGAGCAGCTGCAGGCCGGGGTGAGCCCGGACATGATCCGCATCTCGGTGGGCATCGAGGAACTGGACGACATCCTGTGGGACATTGACCAGGCGCTGCGGCTTTCCCAGGCCGCCTGACGCCGCCATGGGCGGTGGTACAATGGCGCTCGACTGAAAGGCGCGTTTTCGCCGCCTCATAACGGAGAGACTTCATGAGATTCACATATCGGGTTGCCATGGGTTTTCTGGCCCTGTTGATCGGAGCCGGAGTGGCCGCCGCAGCGAACCGGACCATCAACCTCGGATCGGTGGGCTATTCCGTGGAGGTACCCGACACCTGGGTGCAGCAGCCGCCGGAGAACACCATGCGCCTCGCGCAGTTCCAGGTCCGCAGTCCCCAGGGCCAGGAGCCGGCCAACGTCGTCGTGTTCTACTTCGGCAAGGGCGGCGGCGGGTCGCTGGAGGCCAACGTGCAGCGCTGGGAGTCCCAGTTCACCACGCCCGACGGCAAGCCGGTCAAGGCGTCGCAGCGCAAGGGCAAGGCTGCCGGCATGCCGGTGACCTGGGCCGAACTGAACGGCAATTACTCCCGGGGTGTGGGCATGGGCCAGGAGAGCGCCGCCAAGCCCAATCAGACCCTGCTCGCCGCGGTGGTGGAAACCCCCAAGGGCAATGTCACCTTCCACCTGTACGGGCCCAGGTCCTCCGTGGCCCAGGCGCGCAAGGCCTTCGAGGCCATGGTGGCCAGCCTCAAGTAAGCATTCCGGCGATCAGCGCCGCCGCCTCGAAAGCCCCGGCGGCGCGCGCCGGCCGGGGGCGGGGCCGGTCCAGCAGTTCCTGCAGCGCCTCGCCGAAATCCCCCGCCTCCAGCGCCTCCCGCGGGACTTCCGCCGAGGCGCCGTGCTCCTTCAGCCACTCCACCAGGCATTCCTCCTCCGGCCAGCCCGGACGGCGCAGGTACAGCACCGGCACCCCGTTGCAGGCGGCATCCACGAAGGTGCCGTAACCGGGCTTCGCGATCACGGCATCGCAGGACACGAAGGTGTCCGCGAAGGACAGGCCCGCCGCGTCCAGGGGCAGCACGTCCGGGCGTGATGCGCCCCAGTCCGCCGGCACCAGCCAGCGCAGGCCCGGCCGTTGCGGCCAGCGCTCCACCGGCAGGCGCATGGGCACGCCGCCCAGGGCCGCCAGCACCAGCCGGGCGTCCTCGTCGAGGCCCAGCTTGCGGCGCAGTTCTTCCCGCCGCGGCCGGCGAATGGTCGCAACCGCCCCCAGGGTGCGGGTGTTGCCGAGGTCTTCCATGGGCATCGCCGGGGTGATGCGCAGGAAGGCATCGGCGTCGCGGTAGGCGGCGAGGATCTGCCGATGGATTTCGGCGGCGCCGGGCATGGCGCCCAGGGTGCCCAGGAATATGTCCGCCCAGTTCAGGGAACTCATGGCCACGGCCGGCACGCCCGCCCGCCTTGCCGCCGCCAGCGGCAGGTAGGGCACGTCCGAGAACAGCAGGTCGGGGGCCATCTCCCGCAGCCGGCGCGCCTCGCGCTCCACTTTCGCCTCCCAGTCGCGGTGCGCCTCGGCGTAGCGCGCCGCGCTGGCTTCCAGGTCCAGGTCCAGGGCGTTCTTCATGACCATCCCGAAGTCGAAGGACTCGGGCACATGCTCGAAGGGGGTGCTGATGCGCCGTTGCAGCACTTCCCGGGGCAGGGCGCAGCGCAGCGTGAGCCGCAGCCGGGGCACGCGGCCGGCCAATTCGTCCAGCACCGGCGCGATCTGGGCAAGATGGCCGTAGCCGTGGGAGGATATGTCGGCGAGAAGATGGGGCGGCATCGGGGCGGGAGTATACCGGAGGCGTTGATGGGAACCCGGCAGGAGTCGTTTGCGGACTTCGTTCTGGACCAGCTTTCAGGGCTCGAGGGCGCGAGCGCGCGGCGCATGTTCGGCGGCCACGGGCTCTATCTGGGCGAGTCGTTTTTCGGCATCATCCACGACGGTCGGCTCTACTTCCGCACCGACGCTTCATCCAGGCCGGACTACGAGAAGGCGGGCATGAAGCCGTTCCGGCCCAACGCGAAGCAGACGCTG
>DASTHR010000022.1:0-9453 GCA_035718105.1 Burkholderiales bacterium | reverse complement strand
TTCGGGTGTGACCCGCACCGGGGCGGCGTAGTCCTCGCCCCCGTGCACCACCCGGTGGCCCACCGCGATCAGCCGCTGGCCGGCGGCCTTTTCCCGGAGGAAGCCCCGCAGGTGGTCAATGGCCCCGTCGTGGCCCAGTTTCTCGCCCTCCTGCCAGCGGCGCTCGGCGATCAACGCGCCGGTGGCGTCCTTGGCCTCGAAGCGGGGCGCGGTGTACAGCCCCTCCAGCTGGCCCCGCAGCAGCAGCTCGGGCCCGGCGGAGTTGTCCACGAACACCGAGTACTTGATGCTGGAAGAGCCGGCGTTCAGAACCAGGATGGCATCGCTCATCGCATGGTCCTCACGCGACGGCCTTAGGCACCGCCTCGCGCCGGGCCTTGGCCACCAGGGCGGCGACGGCGCAGGAGGCGAGGCGCGTCGTGACCGAATCGGCGCGGCTGGTGAGGATGATGGGCACCCGGGCGCCCAGCACGATGCCGGCGGCGTCGGCCTCCGCCATGAAGGAGAGGCTCTTCGCCAGCATGTTGCCGGCCTCCAGGTCGGGCACCACCAGGATGTCGGCCTGGCCCGCCACCGGCGAGTCGATCTTCTTGATCTTCGCGGCGGTGAGGTTGATGGCGTTGTCCAGGGCCAGGGGGCCGTCGAGGATGCCGCCGGTGATCTGGCCGCGGTCCGCCATCTTGCACAGCGCTCCCGCCTCCACGGTGGAGGGCACCTTGGGGTTCACCGTCTCCATGGCCGATAGGATCGCCACCTTCGGGCTCTCCATCCCCAGGGCCCGGGCCAGGTCGATGGCGTTCTGGATGATGTCCACCTTGGCCTCCAGGTCGGGGAAGATGTTGATGGCGGCGTCGGTGATGATGATGGCCCGGTCCAGGGCCGGCACGTCCATCACGAAGCAGTGGCTGATGCGCCGCGCGGTGCGCAGCCCCGCGTCCTTGCGCACCACGGCGCCCATCAACTCGTCGGTGTGCAGGCTGCCCTTCATCAGCATTTCCGCTCTTCCCTCGCTGGCGAGGCGCACCGCCGCTTCGGCCGAGGCCTGGCTGTGGGGCGTGTCCACGATCTCTATGCCTGCGAGGTTGATGCCGTGCTGTTTCGCGACCGCCTCGATGCGGGCCCTCGGTCCCGCCAAAATGGGTTTGAGGATTCCAAGTTCCGCCGCCTCCACGGCTCCGCGGAGCGAGGATTCGTCGCAGGGGTGCGCTACCGCGGTGGGGGTCGGGGACAGGTCCCTGCAGCGCGCCAGCAGACGCTCGTACTTCTCGTGTTTGTGACTCATGAGTGGGCTGCCTTTGATGACAATCTGGACAGGAGCCCGCGACGGCCCTGCCGTCGCGGGCGGGGAATGTCGGGCGTGTCAGGCGCCCTTGGTGCGCTTGATGGCGGCCAGCCGGGGCGCGGTTTTCTCAAGCACCTTGCGGATGCGCTCCAGCATGGCGAGCTGCGCCGGGGTCGGCTTGAACTCCTTCAGCCGCTCGTCGGCGAACAGCCGCTCCAGCAACGCAAAGAGCCTATCCCGGTCGGCGCGGTCGGCGAGCAGCTGCGGAAGCGTGGCAATCGCCTGCTCGGGCTCGTAGCGCACGATGATGTCCTGTTCGCCCCGGATGCGGCGGCGCTGGTCGTCGCTCAGCGGCGGCAGCAGGTCCCGGTATTCCTCGAATATCTCGCGCCGGGTGTGCAGCATCTCCAGGGGCAAGGGCACGCCCTGCAGCGCCAGCAGCGCGCCGATGCGCGTCAGGGCCTCCACATAGCCGCCCCGGGCGATGGCGGCCAGGGCCTCCTTCACCACCGGCAGTTCCCGCGGGTCCGCTTTCGCGTGCTCCTTGCGCTCCGCCTCGTGCTTGTCGGCGAGGTACAGGGAGAACAGGTTGCCGTAGGTCTGGAAGAAGGCGGCTTCGCTGGCGGCGTCCCGCATGGCCCGGTAGTACTCCAGGGAGGCGCTCAGCACGTCCGAGCCCAGGCGCTCCAGCCGGCGCTGCGGCTGGTCGGGGGCCGCGGGCTTGCGGTTCGCCTTCACCATTTCGGCCACCGGCCCCAGCCACTGCAGCCAGGGATTGAGGTCGGAGACGGCCCAGCGCTGGGCGCGCAGGGGATGGAACTGCTGCTGCAGCCTGGCGGAGAAATCGTCGGCCACGGCCTGCACCAGGGGCTGGGCGAACAGCTCGTAGGCGCGCTGGTTGAACTCGGAGACGGCTTCCACCGCCTCGAAGGGCTTTTCATCCGCCCGCTTGAAGCGGTTGAGGCGCCCGGCGATGTCCTCCAGCCGGTGTTCGACGAAGTCGACTTCATATTCGGCGGCGCCATTCCTGCCCTTCACCTCTTTGATGCGCATGCCGTAGAGGCCCGCAGGCAGGGCCTCGATGCTCTTCATCACCGACACGATCTGGGCGTGCTCCTTCTTCGCCACCTTGCCGGAGACGAAGATGCCCAGATGGCCGATGTCCTGGTGCATGAGGCCCACGATCACCTGGCCCCGGGCCTTGATCTCGTCGGTGCTGCCGTAGACGTCGGCGACCCAATTGAAGGCCTGCTGCGGCGGCGTGATGTTGTCGCCCATGGACGCGAACAGCACGATGGGCACCTTGAGTTCCCGCAGGTCGAACACCTTGCCGTTTATCGCGCGCTCGCCGCCGGTCCACAGTTTGTTGCCCACGAACAGGTTCTGCACGATCCACTCGATCTCCTCCTTGTTGAGGAGATAGAAACCGCCCCACCAGCGCTCGAATTCGAGGAACCGCGGCGGCTCCGTGTCCACGTTGGCGAACAGGTGGTAGTACTTGTCCCAGAAGGTGTTGGCGGGGTGCAGGTTCTCGAAGTTCTGCACCAGGTGCGCGCCGTCGAAAACCCCGTTGCCCAGGTCGGCGGTCATGGAGGCAAGCCAGGTGCCGCCCAACATGCCGCCGGAGTAGCGCATGGGGTTGTCGCCCTCGCCCTCCTGCCAGGCGCCGCCCCAGTACGACATGGGGGCGCCGTTGATGACGATGGGGCCGGTATCGTCCGGATTGGAGGCCGCCAGCATCATGGCGGCCCAGCCGCCCTGGCAGTTGCCCACGATCGCCGGCTTCGCGCTGGCGGGATGCAGCTCCCGCACCTTGCGCACGAACAGGGCCTCGGCCTCGCACACGTCGAGCAGCGTCTGGCCCGGAACGGGGTCGGGCAGGAAGCTCACGAAGTACACCGGGTGGCCGTCACGCAGGGCCACGCCCACCTGGGAGTCGTCCTTGAAACCGCCGATGCCGGGCCCGTGGCCGGCGCGGGGGTCGATGATCACGTAGGGGCGGCGCTTCGAATCCACCGCGACCCCGGCCGGGGGGACGATGCGCAGCAGCAGGTAGTTGACCGGCCGTTCGAGACCGCGACCGTCGAGGACGGTTTCGTATTCGAAGTGCAGCACCGGCGGCTTGCCCGCGCGCTCGTGGGCCACGAAGTTGTTGCCCCGCTGGCGCAGCGTGTCCCAGAACAGCACCGAGCGCTGGGCGAAGTCCACCGCATAGTCCCCCCATCCCTGCCACCACTCCCAGGGGCGGGTGGCACTGGCCTCCAGGGCCTTCTGGTTCTGCTCCCAGGCGCTCTTCAGCGCCTGCGCAAAGTGCTCGCGGGCAATCTTGGTGCGCTTCTCATAGAGGCTTGCGACCTTGGTGCCCAGTTCCTGGGCGCGCACGAGCTGCTTGCTCTGGTCACGCATGGGGTTCTCCTTCGAACGATACGTATTTTGCTATCAGGACCTTAGGATGATAGCAGAACAAACCGCACATCGCTGCGGCGCAGCAGCGATTGTCCAGAATTGTGAATTATCTTAAAAATCAGTTCATTATTAGAGGGATCCGTTCTCCCCGGTAGAGTCTTCCGGGGGCGCGGATTCGGGCAGAGGATCCCAGTCGCACACGTTGAGGCGCTGACTCGTGAGGGTGCAGGGGGTGTGCTGGCCGCGGAGCAGACATTCTCCGGAGCAGGTGTGCTTGACCACCACCAGGCGGGCGTCGTCGTCCACCTGGCGCTCGCCGTCCCAGAAACTGCAGGTGGCGCACACCTGCAATTCCAGGGGGAGGATGAGTTTGTCCGCCGGCATGCGGATCCGGCGCAGGCTGGGGCGGTTACTGGGCGAGAACGCGCTGGCGCTCGCGCTCGTATTCGTCCTTGGACATCGCCCCCGCCTCATACGCCTTCTTGAGGTCCAGGAGTTGCTGGCCCTTGGTGGTGGTGGTGATCTCGCTCTTCACCTCGGCGCCGCCGCCGCCGCAGGCGGAAATCCCCAGGGCGGTGAGCAGGGTCGTGGCAAGAATCAGGTTTCGGGTGCGGGTTTCCATGTTCGTTCCTTTGGGTGTCGGGGAATCGCGTCGGCCGGATTTCCGGCGGCGGGCTATTGTCGCCGCTGCTCCTGCGGGTGGCAACCGCCCGCGCCCTGGGACGTCATCGAAACTTCGCGTTGCCAATTCCGAATCGCAGCGCATCGCCCCGGCGGATTCCCTATAATGCGGGGGCCCGATCCTCGCCCGGAGAACCAGCATGGCTTCGCGCCGCAGCCCCCGACTCGTATTTCGTTTCCTGGTTTCCGCCGCTGCACTGGCGGTACTGCTGGTGCCCGCCATGGACGCATTCGCCGCGGATGCCCCGCAGCCGGGGCAGCGGCCCCGCATCGGCCTGGTGCTGGGGGGCGGCGGCGCCAAGGGCGCGGCGCATATCGGGGTGATCAAGGTGCTGGAGGAGATGCGCATCCCGGTGGACTGCATTGCCGGCACCTCCATGGGCGCCATCGTCGGCGCGGCCTACGCCACGGGCCTCTCGTCCACGGAACTCGAGCAGGTGATTACCTCGGTGCGCTGGAAGGAGGTGCTCTCCAGCGCACCGAGGGAGGACATTCCGATGCAGCGCAAGCGCTTCGACTTCATCTTCGTCAACGGCCTGGAGCTGGGGGTGAAGGACGGGGCGGTGGAGTTTCCCAAGGGCATCGTCCCCACCCACCAGGTGGAGAACCTGTTCCGCCGCATCGTGGCGGGGGCGCGCCAGACCGAGCGCTTCACCGAACTGCCCATCCCCTTCAAGGCCGTGGCCACCGACATCGAGTCCGGCGAAATGGTGGTGATGGACAAGGGCGACCTCACGGTGGCCATGCGCGCCAGCATGGCCGTGCCCGGCGCCTTTGCCCCGGTGGACCGGGATGGCAAGCTGCTGGTGGACGGCATGCTGGTGCGCAACCTGCCGGTGGACGTGGCGCGCCAGACCTGCGCCGACGTGGTGATCGCGGTGCCGGTCTCCAACCCGGCCCTGAAGCGCGCCGATCTCAAGGACGCCCTGTCGGTGATGGGGCAGGCCATGAACGTCGCCATCGAGTCCAACGAAAAGGCCCAGCTCGCCACCCTGGGCGAGCGCGACGTGGCGGTGCCGGTCATCCTGGAGAGCATCGGCTCCGGCGATTTCGCCAAGGTGCCCGACGCGATTCCCATCGGCGAGGCGGCGGCGCGCCGGATGGCCGAGAAGCTGAAGCGCTACAGCCTGAGCCCCGAGGCCTACGCGGCCTGGCGCTCCGGGGTGGGGAGCGTGGCGGGCGCGCCCAAGGTCCGTGTCGACGAGGTGCGCCTCGCCGGCCTCGAGTACACCAATCCGGCCGTGGTCTCCCGGCTGATCGAGACCAAGCCCGGTGACAGCTACAACCCGGACGCCGCCACGGCCGACGCCAACCGCATCGTGGCGACGGGCGATTTCGATTCCGTGAGCTACCAGGTGCGCGAGGAGAACGGCCGCAACGTGCTCACCTACAGCGCCCAGGAAAAGTCGCGGGGCCCCGGCTACCTGCAGTTCGACCTCAACCTGTCCACTGACCTCGACGGCACCACCCTTTGGGGTGTCCGCGTGGACTACAGCCGCCGCTGGCTCAATGCCCTGGGCGGCGAATGGCGCGTCTCGGGCCAGCTCGGCTCGCCCATGGTGCTGTACACGGAGCTGTACCAGCCGCTGGACGAGAGCCGGACCTTCTTCGTGGCGCCGCGCTTCACCGCCTCCCAGGTGGACCAGGACATCTATGTGAACCTGGACAGGATCGCCCAGTTCGAGACCAGCCGCTACAGCGTCGGGATGGATATCGGCGCAGCCCTGGGCACCTGGGGCGAGGCGCGGGCCGGCCTGGAGTGGGGCGGCCTGCGCAGCGAGCAGGAGATAGGCACCCTGCCCTTCGAGCCGGGGCATGTGTCGCAGGGGGCGGTCACCGCGTCGCTGCGCTACGACCAGCAAGACAAGGCGATTTTCCCCACCCGGGGCGGCCTCGGGCGGGTGGAGATGTTCTCTTCCCAGACCGGCCTCGGCGCCGACGAGTCCTACTCCCTGGTGGAGGCCGGCTGGCAGTCCACCTTCACCTGGGGCCGCAACGTGCTGTCGCTGAACATTCGCGGCGGCTCGGACCTGAACACGGACGCGCCGTTCTACGACCAGTTCCGGCTGGGCGGGCCCTTCTCGCTTTCCGGCTACAAGATCAATTCCCTCACCGGCAGCGAGTACGCCTTCGGCAGCGTCGGCTTCCGGCGCCGCTTCGCCGACATCGACGAGACCTTCGGCACCGGCGTCTACTGGGGGGCGACTCTGGAGGCGGGCAACGTGTACGAGCGGCTGGACCGCAGCACCGGCAAGGGGCTGCTGCTGGGAGGCTCGGTTTACCTGGCGGTGGACAGCAAGCTGGGCCCGATCTACATCTCCTACGGCGTGGCCGAGAACGGGCAGAGCGCGGGCTATCTCACCATCGGGGCGCCACTGGACGGCTCGCGGCCGTAGGCCCGGACATCAGGATCACCCTGCGGGTCCCGCTCGCGGCTCCGAGCTTCCGGCGGACACCCACGCCCCATGTCCGCCTAAAGGCGGACCGGCAGTCGCTGTGGGTCCGGATTCAGCCGGACGACTTTGCGGAATCCGGTCCGGATACCAGTTCGACGCGCAGCGGCGCGGCGCTGTCCAGGTGCACGTCGCGCTGCGGGAAGGCGATGACGATGCCGTGTTCGGCGAAGGTCTTCTCGATCATGAAGCGCAGGTCACTGGCCACCTCCCGGGAAGCGACGCCCGGCCGCAGTTCCAGCCAGTAGTTGAGGGCGAACACCAGGGAATCGGCTCCGAAATCCTCGAACAGCACCTCCGGGGCCGGCGCCTTCATCACCAGGCCGTGGCGCTCCGCTGATTCCTTGAGGAGCTCCGCCACCTGGCGCACCGGAGAGCCGTAGGCCACTCCCACCCGCACAGTGAACCGCACCCGGCGCGTGGTGTAGGTCCAGTTGGTCACGTTCTGCTCGATCATGGTGCTGTTGGGCACCAGGGTCTCGATGCCGTTGATGTCGCGGATGGTGCAGGCCCGCAGGTTCACGTCGGTGATCTCGCCGCGGATGCCGCCCACCTCCACCGTGTCCCCCAGCCGGAACGGACGCTCGGTGATCACCATCACGCCGCTGATCAGGTTCTTCAGCAGGTTCTGCATGCCGAAGCCGAGGCCGATGGCGATGGCACCGCCCAGGAAGGCAAACACCGTGAGGGGGATCTTCACCATCTCCAGGCTGATCAGCACCAGCACCGCCATCCCCAGGGCCACCAGCCATTTGCCCAGCAGTCGCACCTCGTTGGGGTCGGCCTTCCAGCGCCGCTCGGCGAGGCGCCCCAGCAGCCGCACCACGATCCGCAGCACGAGGTATCCCAGGACCACGATCAGGATCGCCGCGGCGACCTTGCCCACGGTGACGCCGCGGCGCCCGGTGAGCCTCTGGCCGTCCACCTCGATGGTGTCCTCCACCGTGAACAGCTCGAAGCTCCAGGCAGAGCGCGCCATGTCGCCCGCGCTGGCGATCCAGTGCCGGGCGCGCACGGCGGTTCCGCGCTCCTGGGTCTGGGCCCGGAAGTCCGCGAGCCATCGCTCCGCCAGCCGGCGCAGATCTTCGGTCTCCCCCAGGGAGCGCAGGTAGGCGTTCTCCCGCGCCTGGAAGATCTCCAGCAGGGCCTTGGCGTGCGCGGATTCCGCCGGGCTCCGGGCCGCCACCAGGGCGGCCTGCTGCTGAGAGACCTGGGCCAGGGTCAGCTGGAGCTGGTGGCGAACGTAGTCGCCGATGGGCGCCAGCCGGGCGAGGATCTCGCGGCTGGCGTCGGAAGCCTTGCGCAACTCGGCCGCGTCTTTCCCGTCGCCGGACACGGCCCGGTAGCGGGCACTCCAGAACGCGGACTGCAGGTCGTTGCTGGTCATCAGGTTGCCCAGCAGCTCCACCTCGATGCCGGTGTTGCGGGCGCGCGCGATGTGCAGCTCCTCGGCCCGCTCCAGCGACTCCACCGCCGACGCCCGGTTGGCGGCTTCGGCCTCCAGCGTGGCGACCCGGGTCCTGAGCGCCTGCTCCCGATCCACGGCCCGCTTCGCGGCGAGGCGCTCCACGGGATTGAGCTTCTGCAGCAGGGTCTTGTCGCCCTTCCCGGCGGCCTGTGCCTCGGCCTCGGCCGCCGGCAGTTCGTCCTTCAGGCGCGCCAGCTCCGCCGCCGTCCGCTCCCGGGCCTCCCGCGCCGACTTCAGCCGGGCGCTGGCCGCGGCCAGGGCATCGCCCACGGCGTCGCGCTCCCTCAGCTTCTCGTCGAACTCCTTCTGCAGCGTCGCCCGGCGGGCGGCAATGCGCTCCTGCACCAGGTCCAGGTCTTCCCGGGTGAAGCGCACCTGCGTTTCCGCCTCGCGCAGCTGGGACTCGACGAAGGCGAATTCCAGGCGCGCCACCTCCAGGTCCTTGGCGGTGGAGAGCCGGGATTCCTCGAGGTAGCTCACCTGTGCCGCCCCGGTGCGGCTGCCCAGGGTGGCCAGATCCCGGCGCCAGGCCGCCGGGGACGCCGCCCCCAGGTCGTTTCCCGCGCGTTCCAGGCTCTCCTGCTCGCGGCGCTGCTGCTCCTGGAACCGCTGCAGAACGCCGCGCGCGGTCTCGATCCGGTCGTCGATGATCTTGAGGCGGGCTTCCAGGGCCTCAATGCGCAGCGACTCCTTCTGCAGGTCCGCCCGCAGACGGTCCACCAGCAGCAGGGAATAGGGCGGTTTCTGGTCGAACCCCTTCCAGGCCTTGTGCCGCGCCTGGATATCGGCGCGGCGCTGCTCGGCGTTGGCGGCGCCGGCCATCTCCGAGAGCCGGCCCTCGTAGGCCCGCACCAGCTGCCGCAGCAGGAAGCGGCGGTTGATAAGCTCGCCCTCCGGCGTGCCTGGCGGCGCGCCGGCGGCGAGCCCACCGGGCGCCTCGATCCGGGCCAGCGCGTCCCGGGCTTCGGCGAGGCGCTTGCGGATTTCCTCGGGATTGAACTGGAGTCCCGCCTTGGTCTCACGGGATTCCGGCCCCGCGGGGGCCGGGGAGGCCGCGCCCGGCAGCGGCAACTGCGCGGGCGCGGCGAGGGGCAGCAGCAGCGCCGCCAGGACAAGCAGTCGGTTTGCCTTGAGTAGTCGCATGGACGGGCGCTCCACGTTAG
>DASTHR010000021.1:0-2388 GCA_035718105.1 Burkholderiales bacterium | reverse complement strand
GCGATGATCCGCACCGGCTGCCCCGGCGGCGTCGCCGAGCGCACCAGCCGGAAGTAGTTGAGGTCCCGGTCCGACTCGAAATACAGGTGCGCCAGGAACAGGTGCTCGAAGAGATAGCGGCTCGCCAGCCGCTGCTTCAGTGAATCGCCGTTGAGGAAGGCCTCCCACTCCTTCACCTGGCGCCCCACGGCCCCCGGCAGCGGCGGCGGCCCCTCCCAAGGCCAACCCAGTTCCAGCCAGCGCGTGAGCACCGCGTGCTCGCGCTCGCTCAGGCCCGGCAGGCCGTAGGGCATGCCCCCCAGGGGGTACTCGCGCGCATAGGCATCGAACTCCTCGATGCGCGGGCACTGCTGGTCGCGGTCCAGGGAGAAATCGAAGGGCTTCGGCAGCACCGCATCGCCAGGCAGCGGATTGCGCCGCTTCAGGTCCAGCATCCGGTACAGCACGCTGCCCGAGAGATTGGCCTCCGCGGACGGCGTGCGTTCGTTCAGCACCGGGTGGAAGCCCCGGCCGCGCCACCCCGAGGGCTTCTGAGCGTCCTCGAACAGGCGCGCGGGCAGCGCCTCCCGCAGGCGGCCGCCGTCGTAGACCCGCTCCTTGCTGGCGCCCCGGGCCACGCCCTCCCAGGCCCCGAGCTTCAACTGGCAGGGGGCGTCGTAGCAGGCGTGGCACACCACGCAGCGCCGGTCCAGGATGGGCTGGACATCGCGCCGGTAGGAAACGCCGGCGGGTACCGCCTGGGGCGTGTCGAAGCGCCCCCGGTCCGGCGCGCCGTAGCGCTGGTCGAGTTCATGCCGCGCCAGGGTGGAACACCCGGCGAGCATGGCGATAAGGAAGGGAAGAAGGAACTGGCGCATCGGCTTCCGCGGGCCAGGCCTCATGGTAGCCGAGTCCCGGCCGGAGGGCACGGAATCCCCGCCGCGGGCGACCGCGCGGGGGGCCACGCGGACTGCGGTATCATTTCTGCCTTTGTTTCCCGACTAGACAGGGCCGCATCATGACTGCAAGGATTCCCGCACTGCTCCTGCTGCTCGCCGCCCTCCTGGGGCCGGCGGCTTCACCCGCCGGCGCCCAGGCGCCCGCTGCCGCTCCGGCGACGCCCGAGGCCGACATTGACACCGCCCCGGTGGAGATTGACGGCGCGGTGTTGTTCCGCCTGCGCGGCGCCTCGTCCCTGCCGGCGGAGGCCCGGGCGCAGCGGGTCCGGGAGCGCATCGAGTCCGTGGCCGCCGACCCCGCCATCCGCCCCGACGCGCTGCGCACGGTCGAGGGCGACGGATTCACCAGCATCATGGTTGGCGACCGGCCGCTGGTGCTGATCACCGACGCCGACGCCCGGCTCGAGCAGTTGAGCCGCGACACCCTCGCCCGGATCCATCTGGACCGGATCCGCCAGACGATCGCTGACTACCGCGCGGCGCGCAGCACCGACGCGCTGCGCCGGGGCGCCCTCTACAGCGCCGGGGCAACGGTGGCCGCGGCGCTGATCATCGGGCTGCTGATCTGGCTGTCGCGCCGGCTCGACCGGCTGCTGGAGCGGCGGGTGCAGACCCGCATCCGCTCCCTCGCGGTCCAGTCCTTCGAGTTCGTGCGCGCCGAGCGCATCGGCGCCGCGCTGCGAGGTGCGGTGCGGGGGGTGGAAGTGCTCGCCACGCTGGTGGTGGTTTTCCTGTGGCTGGATTTCGTGCTAAGCCAGTTTCCCTGGACGCGCCCGATTTCCAGGCACCTGCTGGACCTGGTGGTGGGCCCCCTCGCCACCATCGGCAAGGGCATCCTCGCCGAAATTCCCGACCTGATCTTCCTGGCGGTGCTGTTCTTCGTGTTCCGCTTCGTGCTGCGGATCATCCGGATGTTCTTCGAGGCGGTGGGGCGCGGGGCCGTTCTGCTCTCCGGTTTCGACAGGGATTGGGCCGAGCCCACCTACAAGATCGTGCGCTTCGTGACCATCGCCTTCGGGCTGGTGGTCGCCTACCCGTATATCCCGGGCTCCGAGTCCGCCGCCTTCAAGGGCGTGTCCCTGTTCCTGGGGGTGCTGTTCTCCCTGGGCTCGTCCTCGGCCATCGCCAACATCATCGCGGGCTACATGATGACCTACCGCCGCGCCTTCAAGGTGGGCGACCGGGTGAAGATCGGCGACGTGATGGGGGACGTGACCCAGATGCGGCTTCAGGTGACCCATGTGCGCACGCTCAAGAACGAGGAGGTCACCATTCCCAACTCCCAGATACTGAACACGCATGTCGTCAACTACAGCTCCCTCGCCCGCACCGAGGGACTGATCCTGCACACCGAGGTGGGCATCGGCTACGAGACGCCGTGGCGGCAGGTCGAGGCAATGCTGTTCATCGCGGCGGACCGGACCGCGGGCTTGTCGAAAGACCCGCGCCC
>DASTHR010000020.1:0-5690 GCA_035718105.1 Burkholderiales bacterium | reverse complement strand
TGCGGCCGCGCCTACGCGCCCCGCTTCCTCTGGATGTGGCCCAATGCCCGCATCTCGGTGATGGGCGGGGAGCAGGCGGCCAGCGTGCTGGCGCAGGTGAGGCGCGAGGCGCTGGAGAAATCCGCCAAGGCCTGGAGCCCGGAGGAGGAACAGCGGTTCAAGGCCCCCATCCGGGAGCAGTACGAGACCCAGGGCCATCCTTACTATGCCAGCGCCCGGCTGTGGGACGACGGCGTGATCGACCCGGCGGACACCCGCATGGTGCTGGCGCTGGGCATCTCCGCCGCACTGAACCGCCCCATCGGGCCGACGACCTTTGGCGTGTTCCGGATGTAAGGAGCGCGGATTTCGGATCGCGGATCGCGACCGACCCCTGGCCCCCGACCCCTGATCCCTGATCCCTGAAAGCAAATGCCCAAGAAATCGAAACTCCTCTCTACCGACTCCGTCCTCGTCGAGATCTTCGACGAGGGCATCGCCACCGTCACCCTGAACCGCCCGCAGGTGCACAACGCGTTCGACGACGAGTTGATTTCGGGATTGACCGGCGCGCTGCGCACCCTGGAGCGCGATCCCGGGGTGCGGGTGGTGGTGCTGGCCGCCGAAGGCAACAGCTTCTCCGCCGGCGCGGACCTGGACTGGATGAAGCGCATGGCCGGCGCGTCCCGCCAGAAGAATCTCCAGGACGCGCTGGGTCTGGCGGAACTGATGAGCACCCTGGGCAACCTGTCCAAGCCCACCATCGCCCGGGTCCAGGGCGCGGCCTACGGCGGGGGCGTGGGACTGATCGCCGCCTGCGACATCGCCATCGCCTGCCGGGAGGCGAACTTCGCCCTGTCGGAAGTGCGGCTCGGGCTGGTGCCGGCCGTCATCAGCCCCTGGGTGCTGCAGGCGCTGGGCCCGCGCCAGGCGCGGCGCTATTTCCTCACCGGCGAGCGCTTTGACGCCGCGGACGCCTACCGCCTGGGACTGGTCCATGACATCTGCGAGATCGAGGACCTGGACGGCCATGTCCGGATCGCGGCGACCCACCTGCTGATGGGCGGGCCGGCGGCGCTGGCCGCGGCCAGGAAGCTGATCTCCGAGGTGGCCGGGCGGCCGATGAGCGAGGAACTCACCCGCCACACCGCGGCGCTCATCGCCGAGATGCGCGCCAGCGCCGAGGGGCGCGAGGGCGTAAGCGCCTTCCTGGCGCGGCGCAATCCGGCCTGGGTCGAGGCGCTGCGGGCGCGCCAGCCCAAGCCGGCGAAGGCGAAGAGGAAAAAATCCTGAACCACAGAGACACAGAGGGAAACTGAAAGCCGGTTTCGGAAAAAATGTCGGCGCTTCTCTCAAACGCAAAACTTGCTGGCTGCCTGTGTCGAATCAGCGTTGCTTTTCTCTGTGTCTCTGTGTCTCTGTGCCTCTGTGGTGAAGACGCCCTTCCATGTTTGACACGATCCTGATCGCCAACCGCGGCGAGATCGCATGCCGCATCGCCCGCACCGCGCGACGCCTCGGCATCCGCACCGTCGCCGTCTATTCCGAAGCCGATGCCGGCGCGCGGCATGTGGCGCTCGCGGACGAGGCGCACCTGCTGGGCCCTGCCCCGGCCCGCGACAGCTACCTGCGCGGCGAACGCATCATCGAGATCGCGCGCCGCAGCGGCGCGGCGGCGATCCACCCCGGCTACGGCTTCCTGTCGGAGAACGCGGCCTTCGCCGAAGACTGCGCGGCCGCCGGAATCGTGTTCGTGGGCCCGCCCGCGGCGGCGATACGCGCCATGGGGGACAAGGGCGCGGCCAAGGCGCTCATGGAGCGCGCCGGCGTGCCCCTGGTTGCCGGCTACCATGGGCCCGACCAGTCGCCCGAGACGCTGCGGCAGGCGGCGGAGCGCATCGGCTACCCGGTGCTGATCAAGGCCTCGGCGGGCGGCGGCGGCAAGGGCATGCGGGTGGTGGAGCGCGGTGACGACTTTCCCGCCGCCCTGACCTCGGCGCGGCGCGAGGCGGCTGCCGCCTTCGGCGACGAGCGCGTGCTGGTGGAGAAGTACCTCCCCCGCCCGCGCCACATCGAGATCCAGGTGTTCGCCGACCGCCACGGCAACGCCGTGCACCTGTTCGAGCGCGACTGCTCGGTTCAGCGCCGCCACCAGAAGGTGCTGGAGGAGGCGCCGGCCCCCGGCATGACCCGCGAGCGCCGCCGCCACATGGGCGAGGCGGCGCTGGCCGCCGCCCGGGCCATCGGCTACGTGAATGCCGGCACCGTGGAGTTCATTGCCGACCAGGACGGCAACTTTCACTTCATGGAGATGAACACGCGTCTGCAGGTGGAGCACCCCGTGACCGAGATGATCACCGGCCTCGACCTGGTGGAATGGCAGTTCCGGGTGGCGGCCGGCGAGCCCCTGCCGCTCGGGCAGGATGGTCTGAACATCAGCGGCCACGCCATCGAGGCGCGGGTCTACGCGGAAGACCCGGCCAGGGATTTCCTGCCCTCGATCGGCACCATCGGCCATCTGCGGCTGCCGGAGGAGTCGGCCCATGTGCGGACGGACAGCGGGGTGCGCGAAGGAGACGAAATCAGCGTCCACTACGACCCCATGATCGCCAAGCTGATCGTGTGGGATGCCGACCGGCGCTCCGCGCTGCGCCGGCTGCGCCACGCCCTCGCCGAGTTCCGGGTGGCGGGCGTAGCCACCAACCTGCAGTTCCTGTCCGCCATCGCCGCCCACCCCGCCTTCGAGGGTGCGGACCTGGACACCGGGCTCATCCCCCGCCACCGGACGGAATTGCTGCCGGAGGCGGCGCCCGCTTCCGATGCCATCCTGGCGGTGGCATGTCTCTCCGAGTTGACGCGCATCGACGCCCAGGCGCGACAGGAGGCGGTGCGCTGCGCCGACCCCTGGTCGCCCTGGCACCGGCGCGACGGCTGGCGCCTGAACGAGGACAATCACCACACCCTGCTGTTCCGCGACGGCGGGCAGGAGGTCGCGGTGACGGCCCACTACCGTCGCGACCATTTCCTGCTGGAGCTGCCCGGCGGGCAGCTTGCGGCGCGCGCCGAACTCGACGGCATGGGCGACATCATCGCCAGCCTGGGCGGCACCCGGGTGCGCGCGGCGGTGGTGCGCCAGGGGGTTGACCTCACCGTGATGCTGGGCAACGTATGCCACCGTCTGCAACTCTACGATCCCCTGCTCCAGGCCATGGACCAGGATGGCCCGGGCGGCACCCTGGACGCGCCCATGCCGGGAACCATCATCCAGGTGCTGGTCAAAGAGGGGGATGCGGTGGAGCGCGGCGCGCCCCTGCTGGTGCTGGAGGCGATGAAGATGGAGCACACGGTGCGGGCGCCCGCCAACGGCAAGGTGAAGATGATCCGCTTCCGCGAGGGCGAACAGGTGAAGGAAGGCATGGAGCTGATCGCCTTCGAGGCAAACGAGGCATGACCGTGTGCAAGAAAATCAGAAGCTCTTATCGCCGAGGACGCGGAGGACGCAGAGGGGTTCAAGAGCATGGTCATCGGGCTTTCCTCCGCGGCCCCTGCGTCCTCTGCGTTGAGCGTTTGGGGTTTGCTCTTTTAGGAAGCACATGGCTCTGCCGAAGCGCGTGAAGATGGTGGAGGTCGGCCCCCGGGACGGCCTGCAGAACGAGGCGATCCCGGTGCCGGCCGCCGTGAAGATCGAGCTGATCCGGCGCCTCGCCGACGCCGGCCTTCCGGTGGTGGAGGCCGGCAGCTTCGTTTCGCCCAAATGGGTACCGCAGATGGCGGACAGCGCCGAGGTGCTGAAAGGCATCGTGAAGAAGCCCGGCGTCTCCTATCCGGTGCTGGTGCCCAACATGAAGGGCTTCGAGGCGGCGCTGGCGGCCGGCGCAGAGGAGATCGCGGTGTTCTCCGCCGCCAGCGAGACCTTTTCCAGAAGGAACACCAACTGCTCCATCGCGGAGGGCGTGGAGCGTCTCCGCGCTGTGTGCGAAGCGGCGCAGCGCCACGGACTGCGGGTGCGGGGCTATGTGTCCTGCGTGCTGGGCTGCCCCTACGAGGGGGAGGTGGCGCCGCGGGCGGTGGCGGAGGTGGCGGAGCGGCTCGCCGCACTGGGCTGCCACGAAGTCTCCTTGGGGGACACCATCGGGACCGGCACTCCGGGAGGAACCAGGGCGATGATTGAAACAGTCGCGGAGCGGGTGCCGGTGGAGCACCTCGCCGGGCATTTCCACGACACCTACGGCCAGGCGCTGGCCAACTGCTACGCCGCCCTGGAGTGCGGGGTGGCGACGCTGGACTCCTCGGTGGCAGGCCTCGGCGGCTGTCCCTACGCGAAGGGCGCCACCGGCAACGTCGCCAGCGAGGACCTGCTCTATATGCTGGACGGGCTGGGCATCGAAACCGGTGTCAGCCTGGAGCGGCTGATCGATGCCGGGGCGTTCATCTCCGCGCATCTCGGGCGCGAGCCGGGCTCCCGGGCGGCGCGGGCCATTCTCGCGAGGAGGGGCTGAACCGTGAACCGCCCGGTCGCCGAGGTGCCCTCGCCCTGCGTCAAGATTTGCACCATGGACCCCGCAGCCGGCCTCTGTATCGGCTGTTCCCGCACCCTGGACGAAATCGCGGGCTGGTCGCGGTTCACCCCGGAACAGAAGCTGGCGGTGTGGCGGTGCATCAACGAACGCAGGATGCGCCACGGGCCGCCTGGCCCGCACGTGTGACCCTCGCCCAGCCCCCACCAGTCCGCTAGACTCACGCAGAACAGCCAATGCGTGGGGGGCGCCCGGTGCGGAACACGGACATCTTCAATCTCGATTTCACGACGGCCCAGGCCCGCACCGAGTTCGCCGTGTCGGACACCCTGCAAGCGGGCTTTGCGGAGGTCGAAGTGGCCATCGGCAAGCTCGAGGAGGCCATCGCCCGCGGCTCCGGTAACGCGCAGGCGTGGCGAATGCTGGGAGCGCTCTACATCGGTACCGACCGCATCAGGCAGCTCAACGAGCTCGAGGAGAAGCACCGGGCACTGTTCGGCACCACCATGTTCGCCATCCCCCAGCAGCGGCGGGTGCAGCGTACCCCGGCGCGCAGGCTGTTCGACATGCCGGCCCGCATCACCAGGGGATCGCTTCCGGAGCTGGAAGAGGTGGTGGAAGCAGGCTACCTCCCCGATGGCGCGGAGCTTGATTTCTCCCGGGTGCGGGGCGCCGATGCCGGCGGCCTGGAGGATCTGCGCGACCTGTTCGCGGGCATTCCCCGTGCCAATCATCGCGCCCACATGCTCGGCATCGAGCCTTTCATCAACGGCCTGCTCAAGGCTGCCGCGAGCCCCGGCGGCTCGCGCGTGATGTGGGAAGTGCTGTTCGCCTACCTGCGGCTGATCAACAACGAGACCGCCTACGCGAGCCTGGCCAGTGCCTTCGCGGCGAAATTCCAGACCCCGGCCCCGGGCTTCGGGCAGTAACCACCCATCCCGCGCCAGCACCCGCCGGCCACGCGGCCGGGGGAACGCCCCGTGATGCATCGCACTTTTTCCGCCTATGCATACGGGTTAGACTAGCGGCATTTCCTGCCGGAGCATCCTTCAGTGCGGAACACCGACATCTTCAGCCTCGACTTCACGACGCCCGAATCCCTCGAGATGTTCGAGATGCAGGACCAGCTCAACCGCGTCGCCGCTCTGACCAACGAGGCAATGCAGATCCTGCAGGACACCCTGGAGCGGGGCT
>DASTHR010000019.1:0-4997 GCA_035718105.1 Burkholderiales bacterium | reverse complement strand
ACCGCCTGCGCCAACAGGGTCAGATTAAAGTTCATCCCTTCTCCTTAGCGGGAAGAAACCAGGCAAGCCCGGCGGTTACTTCGGGATGACGGCGAGCAGGGGGTTGCCGAAGGCGAACAGCATGGCCAGGCCGACGCCGATGATGAACGAAGCGTCGATCAGGCCCAGCAGCAGGAACACGCGGGCCTGCAGGGTCGGCATCAGTTCCGGCTGGCGCCCGGCGGCTTCGAGGAACTTGCTGCTCATGATGCCGATGCCGATGCAGGCGCCGGCGGCACCCAGACCGATCATGAGGCCGATGCCGACGCTGGTGTAGGCCTGGATCATCGCCAGGAACTGGAGCTTCTCCATCTGCTTTCCTTTCAGTTTAACGAAGGTTGGTTAGGGGAATCACGACCGAAATCAGTGGCTCTCGTGGGCCATGGAAATGTAGACCACGGTGAGCACCATGAAGATGAACGCCTGCAGCACCACGATCAGGATGTGGAAGATCGCCCAGCCCAGCCCCAGCACCGAGGCGAAGATGGTGCCCGCCAGGCCGGTGGCCGCCCACACCCAGAGCAGCAGGAAGATCAGCTCGCCCGCGTACATGTTGCCGTAGAGACGCAGGGAGTGGGAAAGGGGCTTGGAAATGTACTCGATGAGGTTGAACAGGAAATTCGCCGGCCAAAGAAGCGGGTTGGACCCGAAGGGGGCGCAGAACAGCTCGTGGATCCAGCCGCCCAGTCCCTTGACCTTGATGCTGAAGTAGATCATCAGCAGCCATACCGATAGCGCCAGGGCAAAGGTGGTGTTCACGTCCGCGGTGGGCACCGGACGCCAGGCGTGGACATGGAATACCTTCTCCATGGCCGTGACCAGCCAGTCGATGGGAAGGAAGTCCATGGCGTTCATCATCAGCACCCAGACGAATACGGTGAGGGCGGCGGGGGCGACGAAGCTGTGGCGGTTGCCGTGGAAGATGCCCTTGACCTGGCCGTCGACGAAATCCACCAGCAGTTCGACGAAGGCCTGGCGCCGGTTGGGCACGGCGGCGGTGGCGCCGCGCACCACCCACCACAGGAAGCCGAAGGTGACGACACCGAGCACGACCGAGGTGATCAGGGTGTCGACGTGGAGATACGAGAACGAGCCGTCGCCCATGGGAACGGCGTTGAAACTGAGGTGGTGTCCGATGTAGGAGGTCGGCGTGAGTTCCTGTCCGGCTGCCATGATGGAGTCCCAAGTCCCTTATTCGTCGCGGACGATACCCGCCATCCCCAGGGCCAAGACCGAGGCGGCGAACGTCCCGAAAAACGCTAGCAGAACCACGTCCTTATAGGTGGTCAGCACCAGCCAGAGCAAAACCACTACCACCAGGATCTTGACGGCTTCGGCGCGCAACACGCCGAGAAGCGCCACTCCCGCATTCACCGGTTTGCTCAAGGAAGCAACCACCGCAAAAGCGATCCCCGCGAAAATCGATACCGACCCTCCCAGCAGAGCCGACAGCGCGCCATGAGCGCCGGCGATGGCTCCCGCAAGAAAAGTCAGCGCTGAAGTGATGACCATCTGCCACCTGAGCGCCGCGCGGACTGGCTTGCTCCTGACCGATATCAACCCTCGTTCCCCTCGGCCCGGTGCAAACCCGCGAAGTATGCCAAATTGCGCATCAATTAGTCAAATTTATTGTGCGCTGCACCATTCTTTTAGCGGCGCAGCTTGTTGAGAATGCCTTCCAGTTGGTCCAGGTTGGAATACTCGATGGTGAGTTTTCCCCGGCCCTTCGCCCCCGGCGCCAACTTCACCACGGCGCCCAACAGGTCCGAGATTTCCTCCTGCAGCCGCTGCACGTCCCGGCTCACGCGCGGCGAGGCGCGCTTCACCGGGGGGTTGAGCAGATGCTGGACGAGGCGCTCGGTCTCGCGCACCGACAGCCCGCGGTGGGCCACCGCGTGGCCGATCTCGATCTGCTTGGCAGGCGGCAGCGCCAGCAGGGCGCGCGCATGGCCCATGTCCAGCTTCTCCTCCATGAGCAGGTCCTGCACCGGCTTCGCGAGATTGGTGAGCCGCAGCAGGTTGGTCACCGCGCTGCGCGAATAGCCGACCGCATGGGCGGCATCCTGGTGGGTCATCTTGAATTCGTCGATCAGGCGCTGGATGCCGTGCGCCTGCTCGAGGGGATTCAGGGCCTCGCGCTGGATGTTCTCGATGAGGGCCATGGCCAGCGCGGCGTTGTCCGGGACCTCCCGCACCAGCACCGGCACCTCGGTGAGGCCGGCGATCTGGGAAGCGCGCCAGCGGCGCTCGCCGGCGATGATCTCGAAGCGGCCCGCCGCCACCGGACGTGCCAGGATGGGCTGCATCACGCCCTGCGCCTTGATGGATTCGGCCAGCTCGGCGAGGGAGGCGTGGTCCATGCGCGAGCGCGGCTGGTACTTGCCGGGCTGCAGTGCGGTGACCGACAGGTTCTGCAGGGTTTCCCCCACGGGCGCCGCCTCGTTGCCGGTGGCGAGCAGCGCGTCCAGCCCGCGTCCCAATCCCTTCAGCTTCACCATCCCCGATCTCCCTAAGCCTGCCCGGCTTCGTAGCGGTTGAGCATCTCGCCAGCCAGGGCCAGGTAGGCGAGGTTGCCCTTGGAATTGCGGTCGTGGGCGCGGATCGGCAGGCCGTAGCTCGGCGCCTCCGCCAGCCTGACGTTGCGCGGAATCACGGTGCGGAACACCTTGTCGCCGAAGTGCTCCTGCAGTTGCTGCGAGACCTCCTGCGCCAGCGTGTTGCGCGGGTCGAACATGGTGCGCAGCAGGCCCTCGATCTCCAGCGTCGGATTCAGGTGCTGGCGCACGCGCTTGATGGTCTGCACCAGGTCGGACAGGCCCTCCAGTGCGTAGTACTCGCATTGCATGGGGATCAGCACCGCGTGCGCGGCGGCCAGCGCGTTGACCGTGAGCAGGTTGAGGGCCGGCGGGCAGTCCAGGAAGACGAAGTCGTACTCGGCGTCCACCTCCGCCAGCGCGTTCTTGAGCCGCGCCTCCCGGTGCGGCAGGTCCACCAGTTCCACTTCGGCGCCGGCGAGCTCCCGGTTGGCGGGCAACAGGTCGTACTCCCCCTTTTCCGAGAACACCCGCACCTCGCGCAGGCTGCGGGTGCCGAGCAGCATCTGGTACACGGTGCTGGCGAGCGCGCGCTTGTCCACGCCGCTGCCCATGGTGGCGTTGCCCTGGGGATCGAGGTCCACCAGCAGCACCCGCCGCTTCGCCGCGGCGAGGCTCGCCGCCAGATTGACGCTAGTGGTGGTCTTGCCGACCCCGCCTTTCTGATTGGTGACCGCCAGTATTCTCGCCACGACTCCCCGCACTTATGACATCTTCATAATCACCAGGTGGCGCGGGGCGCCGAGACCGGGCACCCGCAACGCCAGCACCTGCTCCGCCAGCACTCCCGCCGGGAGCCGCGCCAGCTCCTCCGCGGGATGCTGGCCCTTCATCGCCGCCAGTCGACCCCCGGGGCCGCACAGGTGCCCCGCCATGGCGGCGAAATCCGCCAGTTCCGAAAGGGCCCGGGACACCACCGCGTCGAAACCCGCCTCCGGGCGCCAGTCGTCGGCCCGCCGCTCCACCACCTCGACATTGCCCAGCCCGAGCTCGATTACCGCCTGCCGCAGGAACGCCGCCTTCTTGCCGTTGGGCTCCACCAGCGTCACCCGCCACTCGGGCCGGGCCAACGCCAGCGGAATGCCCGGCAATCCCG
This sequence comes from Burkholderiales bacterium, assembly GCA_035718105.1. Classification (GTDB taxonomy): domain Bacteria; phylum Pseudomonadota; class Gammaproteobacteria; order Burkholderiales; family UBA6910; genus UBA6910. Next base: position 1,268 of record DASTHR010000019.1, on the reverse strand, counting down.
CGCCGCTCCCGATGTCGGCCACGCGCCGGGCCCCCGGCAGCGCCGATTCCAGCGCCGGGAGCACCGCCAGGCTGTCCAGCAGATGCAGTGTCACCATGGCTTCCGGCGCGTCCACCGCCGTCAGGCTGTAGGCGCGGTTCCATTTCCGCATCAGCGCCAGGTACGCCAGCAGCCGCGCCCGGGCCTCCGCCGGCAGTGCCAGCCCCAGGACCCGCAGGCCCTCCTCCAGGCGCGCTTCCGGGGTCAAGCGCTCTGTTTGAGTTCGTCGCGCTGGGCGCGCCGCAGGTGCACCAGCAGCAGCGAGATCGCCGCCGGGGTGATGCCGGAAATGCGCGCCGCCTGGCCCAGGGTCTCGGGACGGTGCTGGCTGAGCTTCTGCTGCACTTCCACGGACAGCCCGCGCACCGAGCGGTAGTCGAGATCCGCCGGCAGCTTGAGGGACTCGTAATGCCCATGGCGCGCCACTTCCTCCTTCTGGCGCTCGATATAACCCGCGTACTTGGCCTGGATCTCGATCTGCTCCACCACCGCGGGCTCGGACTGGCCCGGTCCCGCCCCCGGCAGGGTCATCAGGGCCGCGTAGCCCACGCCGGGGCGCCGCAGCAGCTCCTCGAGAGAGTACTCGCGCTCCACGGCCTGGCCCAGCACCCGCTGCGCCTCCAACGGCGGCACCAGCCGCGGATTGATCCAAGTGGATCGCAGGCGCTCCGCCTCGCGCTCGATGGCGTCGCGCTTGCGGCAGAAGGCATTCCAGCGGGCGTCATCCACGACGCCCAGGGCGCGACCGGCCTCGGTCAGGCGCAGGTCGGCGTTGTCCTCCCGCAGCTGCAGCCGGTACTCGGCGCGGCTGGTGAACATGCGGTAGGGCTCGGATACGCCGCGAGTGATGAGATCGTCCACCAATACCCCCAGGTAGGCCTGGTCGCGGCGCGGGCACCAGCCCTCCTCCCCCGCCGCTTGGCGCCCGGCGTTGATGCCCGCAAGCATGCCCTGGGCCGCCGCCTCCTCATAGCCGGTGGTGCCGTTGATCTGGCCGGCGAAGAAAAGCCCTTGAATTGCCTTGTTTTCCAGGGTCTGCTTGAGACCCCGGGGATCGAAATAGTCGTATTCGATGGCGTAACCGGGGCGGGTGATGTGACAGTTCTCCAGCCCGCGGATGGAGCGCACCAGTGCCAGCTGCACGTCGAAAGGCAGCGAGGTGGAGATCCCGTTGGGGTAGATCTCGTGGGTTTCCAACCCTTCCGGCTCCAGGAAGATCTGGTGCGAGC
>DASTHR010000018.1:0-6189 GCA_035718105.1 Burkholderiales bacterium | reverse complement strand
GCTGTGGAACTGGATGTGGGTGAGGTGGATGGGCAGCCCCTCGGCGGCCTCGATGGTGGCGAGGGTGGAGTCCACGTTCCCCGGCACCCCGAGGTTGGAGGCGTGGATGTGCAGCGGGTGCGGAACGCCCAGGTCGTGGATGGCCCGCGCCAGTGTGCGCACGATGGCCCGGGGCGTGACCCGGTAGTAGGCGTGCTCCTCGTCCACGTTGAGCCGGCGCTGGTTGAACTTGAAGGCGGAGATGCCTCCCGGGTTCACCACCTTGATGCCGATGCAGCGTGCGGCGTGCAGCGTCCAGGCGACGTAGTCGTTGATCAGCTTCTGGTCGGCGCCCCCGGCCATCAGCCGCAGCAGGAAGTCGTCACTGCCCAGCATCACGTAGCCGCCCTTGTCCACGATGGGGGTGTCGCCCATCTCCATGTGGGCCTGACGCGCGTTCACCGGCAGGATGGCCGGCTCGAAGCAGGCGGTGTAGCCCATCTCGGCATAGCGGTAGCCGGTGACCAGGGTTCCCGGCGCGGCGTGGCCGCAGGAGGATCGCGTCAGCTCGCCGCGGGGAACGCGGTCGCCCCGGTGGTCCTCCGGCAGCATGGCGCGGGCGATGTTCACCTTGCCGCCGCCGATGTGGGTGTGCATGTCTATCGCACCCGCCATCACGACGCGGCCGGAGACATCGATATCACGGTCCGGCCGCTCCCCCACGGGGGCGGGGACGATGCGGCCGTCGCGGATCCAGAGGTCGCGCACCTGCCCGTCCGCGCCGTTCGCAGGGTCGTACACCCGGCCGCCCTTGAGCCTGATCAAAGCCATTGCCTCACCCGCCCTTCCCGGCAAGCGCGGCCTCGATGGCCGCCGCGGCCTCCGCCACCGAGGGCAGCGCGCTCTCCCGCAGCTTCCTCAGCGGCAGCGCCACCACCTTGTCGGTGCGGAAGAAGTGCCCGGCATGATCCAGGCCCGGCACCCCCACCGGGATGAACACCTCGGGCTCGCGCTCGAATCGCATGCCCGGCCGGCCCAGCACCACCGTGGGCACCGCCGAGGCCGGTGGCCCGCGCCGCTCATCGAAACTCGATACCCACAACAGCGCGTCCGCCTCGCCGGTGGCGAGCAACCGCTCCGTTGAATGATGGTAGGGGTCGTAGTCCGGCCCGCTGGCGCCGAAGCGGGTGCGGAACGGGAACCCGGTCTGCCACATCTCGACGCCGTTGGCGGTGAAGTCGCCGTCGTTGCCGCCCAGGGGCAACCCGGCGAAGCGCGTCACCCGGTTCAGATCCTTGATAAGTTCCGCCAGCGTCTGCACGGTGAGTTCGGCGTGGGGGAAGTCCAGGTCCGGCGCCGCCCACACCACCACGCCGTAGCGCGCCGCCTTCATGCGCTCCACCAGCGCCTGCCACTCGGCGACCGCCAATCCCGCCGCCTCATCGCGCTGCAGCGGCGAACCCGCCAGCAGGGCGCGCATCACGGCGAACGCCTCGCCCAGGCGTGCGATGTCGCATTCCAGCACCCGCGGAGGGCGGCCACCGGGCGCGGTCCCGGCCCGGGTGTCGAGGCCGCGGCCCAGGTAGACGATGTCGCGGTTGCCTGGGTCGAGCCCGAACAGGGTTTCGGCGTTCCACACGCAGCGCTCGAAGAAGCGCGGGAAGCGCTCCACCGCGGCAGTGCCCGCCAGCACCAGCAGGTCGGCGCGGTTGCGCACCTCGGAAAGGGTGGTGGTGATCCAGCCGCCGTCCTGCACGGCCAGCAGGTTGCGCAGCTTGGCGCGACTGTTCATGTGGTCCACCACGGCGCCGCAGCGGTCGGCCAGGGCGAGCAGCGCGCGCGCACCCGCCAGGTCGGTGGCCATTCCGGAGAGCACGGGGAAGCGCGCAGCGCCGAGAAGCGCCGCCGCCTGCGCCACGGCCTCGGCCAGCGCTCGTGCCGTGCCGCGCACCCGGGGCGCGCCGGAAGTCGGCGGGATCTGGAAGCCCCGCTCCGCCAGGGGGCAAGCGCCCGCCTGCACGGTGACCGCGCTGCCGGAGACTTTTGCAGCAAGGTCGTCGCAGGCGAGCCCGCAGAACGGGCAGGTAATGTTTTCGCTGGAAGTGGGGGCGGTATCGGGCATGATAAACTCGGCTCCGGCGCAGTATACCGTGCCGGCGGCTGGCACCGGCGCAAAAGGGATGCAGTTTGCGTGCCAGGCCCGCGATACCGATGGTGGCACGTCCGCCATGCCCGTTGCGCCATGCGGCGTGACACATAGTGTTTCACCCCTGGCACAGGGTGCCCGTGCCGGAACGCTCCCTTCCCATCGTGTGCAGATGGCATGGCACTTGCTAAATCTTCCGCTCCTGGGAGCCTGAAATGACCGGCGAGCTTTCCCCTACTTCTGACCGAGTCCTCGTCGAGGCGCCCGGCCGACTGCATCTGGGATTCCTGGACCTTCACGGAGGATTGGGGCGCACCTTCGGCAGCGTGGGCCTGACCCTGGAAGGCGTGGCAACCGTTGTCGCGGCGCAGCATGCGTCCGCGGACTCGGTGAGCGGGCCGGAGGGCGAGCGCGCCCTGGATTGCCTGGTGCGGGTGAAGGAGGCGCTGCGGCTGCGGGGCGGCGTCGCGCTCGCGGTGGAGCGGGCGATTCCCGGCCATGCCGGCCTCGGCTCCGGGACCCAGCTCGCGCTGGCGGTGGGAACGGCGGTGACGCGGCTCTACGGCGTGGAATTGCCGGCGCGGGAAACCGCCAGCCTGCTCGATCGCGGCGCGCGCTCCGGAATCGGTATCGGCGCCTTTGAACAGGGCGGATTCCTGGTGGACGGCGGCCGCGGCCGCCGCGACGCCCCGCCGCCGCTGGTGAGCCGCCTGCCGTTCCCGGCGGCATGGCGCGCGGTGCTGGTGTTCGATACGGTGCGGCAGGGATTGCACGGCACCGCGGAAGTGGGCGCGTTCCGCGCCCTGCCTCAGTTTCCGGAAGCGGCGGCGGCGCGGCTGTGCCGGCTCACGCTGATGCAGGCGCTGCCGGCCCTGGTGGAAGAGGACCTGCCGCGCTTCGGCGCGGCGATCGGAGAACTGCAGCGGGTGGTGGGGGATCATTTCGCGCCGGCCCAAGGCGGGCGCTTCGCCAGCCCCGCGGTGGCGGAAGCGCTGGCGCTGTTCCAGAGCGCAGGGGCCGCCTGCATAGGACAGAGCTCCTGGGGACCCACGGGCTTCGCCCTGGCGGATTCCCGCGAGACGGCGGAGGCCCTCGTGCGCCTGGCCCGCGGCCGCCTGCCATCGGGGCTCGGGCTGGATTACATGGTTTGCGCCGGCCGCAACCAGGGCGCCGAAGTGCGGGTCGAAGCCGCCCAGCGGCGGCGCCGGGTTACGCACTGAAGCCCTGACGATTTCTGTTTACTCACTCAAGCCAAGGAATGGAAGATGGAGAAGCCCTTTATCCTGCATATGTTCACGCCCACCAAGAACATGAGCCCCTTCGACGTCAACATGGCGTGCGATGCAGGCTACAACGTGGTGGTGCCCTACGGCGATGTCACCCTGGATCAGGTGGGACCCATGACCCAGGACGCCATCTTCTCCCGCGGTCCGAAGGGCGTTAAGCGCACCGGCATCTTCATCGGCGGGCGCGAGATCGGGATGGCGGCCGACATGCTGGACGCGGCCCGGGGTGCCATGGTGCCGCCGTTCGAGGTTTCCGTGTTCGCCGATCCGAGCGGCGCCTTCACCACCGCCGCCGCCATGGTGGCCTGCGTCGAGCGCCAGCTCAGGAAGACGCACAACACCGATCTTTCGGGCAAGACCGTGGTGGTGCTGGGCGGCACGGGACCGGTGGGAGCCGCCGCCGCGGTGCTGGCCTCCATCTCCGGCGCCAAGGTGAAGATCGCGAGCCACACCAGCGCCAACCGCGCGCGCATGACCTCGGAAGTGGTGAACGCCCGTTACGGCGCCCACACCGAGCCGGCGGAGTCCTCCTCCGACGAGCAGAAGCTGGATCTGGCCACGGTCGCCGAGGTGATCCTGGCCACCGCCAAAGCCGGCATCCGGGTGATGTCGGCGGACCAGCTTGGGCGCGCCTCGAAGCTGCTGGTCGCGGCCGACGTGAACGCCGTGCCGCCCGCGGGCATCGAGGGACTCGGCGTCATGGACGATGGCGCGCCGCTCAGCAGCGCCTCCGGCAAGTCGGTGGGAGTCGGGGCGCTGGCCATCGGCAACGTGAAATACCAGGTGCAGCGTGGCCTGTTCGAAGCCATGCTCAAGGCGGAGAAGCCTCTCTACCTGGATTTCCGCGATGCGTTCGCCGCCGCGCGCAAGTTCGTCGCCTGATCCCCTGCTGATCGTGGCGGTGACGGCGCGGCCGCTGGCCGCGTCGGCGCGCCGCGCGGGTTTCGCCGCCGCGGTGCTGGACCTGTTCGCCGACGCGGACACCCGTGCGCTGGGCTATCCCTGCCGCGGCGTCTGCCGCGACGACGCGCTGGGCTTTGACGCGGCGCGGCTGCTGGCTGCCGCCGGGGAACTCGCGCCCGCGGGAGGCTGCGCCGGCGTGATCTTCGGCTCCGGCTTCGAGGCCGACACCGGGCTCATGACGCGGGTTGCCCGGGGCCGGCGACTGCTGGGAAATTCCCGCGATACCGTGGATGCCGTGAAGGACCCGGCGCGCTTCTTCCCGCTGCTCGGGCGCCTCAACGTGCCGCACCCCGAGACCCGGCTCGCCCCGCCGGCGAACCCCGCGGACTGGCTCGCCAAGCGCCGGGGAGGCGCCGGCGGCACCCATGTCGCCGCCGCGGCCACGGCGCGCGGGGGGAAGAACGTGTACTACCAGCGTCGCCAGCCGGGGCGCAGCCTCTCGGTGCTGTTTCTCGCCGACGGAAGCCGGGCGTTCATCGTCGGCTGGAACGAGCAATGGGCCGCCGGCGAGACCACGCCCTACCTCTACGGCGGCGGCATGGGTGGCATCAAGATCGGTGCTGCGCTGGAGGAGGAGATCACTGCGGCCCTGGACCGCATCGTGGCGGAGACCGGGCTCACGGGCCTGAACGGGCTGGACTTCATTGCCCACGGGAACGGCTGGAGCGCCATCGAGATCAATCCCCGGCCCACCGCGGCCCTGGAGTACTACGACGCGGACTGGCCGCGCGGGCTGATCGCGGCCCACGTCGCGGCCTGCGAAGGCCGGCTCCCGGCGGCGCCGCCACGGCCGCGACGGGTGCGGGGCCACGCGGTGATCTTCGCCGGACGCGCGGTGGCGGTGCGCCCGGGCATGCGCTTTCCCGAGTGGTGCCGCGACATTCCGAACCCGGGCACCCTGATCCCCGCCGGCGCTCCCGTATGCACGGTGCACGCCGAAGCCGCGGCTGGCGACGGCGTGCGGCGGTTGATCGCCACTCGCCGCATGGAGCTTCAAACACTGTTGACCAACGACGCCGCATGAACCGCCGAGCCGCGCGAACCCGCGGCCAAGGTGAGAAATGAACCCAGGCGACCGATGTCCACTTATCAAGACATGACGACAATGCAGGAGTGCGCAGCATGAGTGAAACCAAATCCCATCCCGCCGTAATTGCCGGAGAGCAGCCGAGCATCAACCAGCTTTCGGCACCGCTGGTGGAAAGCCTGGTGCGCGATCGCCTGGCGCTGCGCATCGGCGTCGAGCCCCTGCCCGGAGGCGGGCAACTGGTGGACGCCGGCATCGACCAGCCCGGCGGCATCGAGGCCGGGCGCCGCATCGCCGAGATCTGCCTCGGTGGCCTGGGCACGGTGCAGATCATCGCCCAGGAAGGACTCTGGCCGACGACAATTTCGGTACACACCTCCAGCCCGGTGCTCGCCTGCCTGGGAAGCCAGTATGCCGGCTGGAGCCTGTCCGCCGGGGAAGGCAAGGGCGCGTTCAACGCCCTGGGCTCGGGGCCGGGACGCAGCCTGGCGCAGAAAGAGGAGCTTTTCCGGGAACTGGGTTACCGCGACCGCTCCGACGGAACCTGCCTGGTGCTGGAAGTGGACAAGCGCCCGCCCGAGGCCATCGTGCAGAAGGTGGTGAAGGACTGCGGCGTCCGCCCCGAGCGGGTGACACTGATCCTCACCCCCACCCGCAGCCTCGCGGGCACGGTGCAGATCGTCGCCCGGGTGCTGGAGGTGGCGCTGCACAAGGTGCACGCACTGGGCTTCCCGCTGCATGAGCTGGTGGACGGCGCCGGAACCGCGCCCCTGCCCCCGCCGGCGCCG
>DASTHR010000017.1:0-7234 GCA_035718105.1 Burkholderiales bacterium | reverse complement strand
CCGATTCCCTCGGCCTGCATTTCGTTGGTGTAGCATTAAACACGGGTTTTGCCTGGCGGCCAACCCGCGCATCACCTTCGCTGCGTCGCAGCAGGCACAGTCCGGTTCCGCAAGACTCCCCTCAGGGGGCGACGAGCGGCGCATCCGGGAGGAGCAGGCCGCAAGTTCACCATCGTGCCGGAGATCCCATGCCAGATCAGCCAGACCAGCTGCGCGCCGCCGCCCTCGAATACCACGAGCGCCCCGTCCCCGGGAAAATCGCGATCCAGCCCACCAAGGCGCTGCTGACCCAGCGCGACCTGGCCCTCGCCTACTCCCCCGGGGTGGCCGCCGCCTGCGAGGAAATCGTCGCGCGCCCCGCCCGCATCCGCGACCTGACCGCCCGGGGCAACCTGGTGGCGGTGGTCACCAACGGCACGGCGGTGCTGGGCCTCGGGCCCATCGGCCCCATGGCCGCCAAGCCGGTGATGGAAGGCAAGGCGGTGCTGTTCAAGAAATTCGCCGGCATTGACGTCTTCGACATCGAGATCGAGGAACGCGACCCCGACCGGCTGGTGGACATCATCGCCGCGCTGGAGCCCACCTTCGGCGCCATCAACCTGGAGGACATCAAGGCCCCGGAATGCTTCCACGTCGAGAGCCGGCTCAAGGAGCGGATGAAGATTCCGGTGTTCCACGACGACCAGCACGGCACCGCCATCATCGTGGGCGCCGCGATCCTCAACGGCCTGAAGGTGGTGGGAAAGGACATCCGCAGCGCGAGGCTGGTCAGCTCCGGCGCCGGCGCCGCCGCCCTGGCCTGCCTGCAGCTGCTGGTGGACCTCGGCCTGCCCCGGGAGAACATCATTGTCACCGACATCAAGGGCGTGGTGTACAAGGGCCGCAGGGAGGAGATGGACCCCCTCAAGGAGACTTTCGCCCGGGACGTGCCGGCCCGCACCCTGGCCGAGGCCATTCCCGGCGCCGACATATTCCTGGGCCTGTCCGCCGGCGGCGTGCTCAAACCCGAAATGGTCACCACCATGGCCGAGCGTCCGCTGATCCTGGCGCTGGCCAACCCCAACCCGGAAATCATGCCCGACCAGGCCAGGGCGGCGCGCCCGGACGCGGTGATCTGCACCGGGCGCTCGGACTTCCCGAACCAGGTCAACAACGTCCTGTGCTTCCCCTTCATCTTCCGCGGCGCCCTGGACGTGGGCGCCACCACCATCAACCGCGAAATGGAGCTGGCGGCGGTGCGCGCCCTGGCCGAACTGGCGCAGGCGGAGGGCTCCGACGTGGTCGCCTCGGCCTACGGCGAACAGACCCTGGCGTTCGGCGCCGATTACCTGATTCCCAAGCCCTTCGATCCGCGGCTCATCACCAAGATCTCCTCGGCGGTGGCGCGGGCGGCCATGGACAGCGGCGTCGCCACCCGACCCATCGCGGATTTCGACGCCTACCGCGACCGCCTGTCCCAGTATGTCTACACCTCCGGCCTGATCATGAAGCCGGTGTTCACCGCGGCCAAGCGCGCCGCCAGGAACCGCCTGGTCTACGCCGAGGGCGAGAACGAGCGGGTGCTGCAGGCGATCCAGGTGGTGGTGGACGAGCGGCTGGCCCGGCCCATCGTGGTCGGCCGGCCCGACGTCATCAGCATGCGCCTCGAGCGACTGGGGCTGCGGCTGCGCCCGGGATCGGACTTCGAGGTGGTGAACCAGGACGACGACCCGCGCTACCGGGAGCTGTGGCAGACCTACCACAAGCTGATGGCGCGCAAGGGCATCACCCGGGAGGAGGCGCGGCGCGACGTGCTGCGCAACACCACCCTGATCGCGGCCCTGCTGGTGCGGCTGGGCTACGGCGACGCCATGCTGTGCGGGACCCTGGGCAAGCACCACGAGCACCTGGCGACGGTGCGCAACGTGCTGGGGCTGACGCCGGGCGTGCGCACCATCGCCGCCATGAACGTGCTGATGCTGCAGGACCGCACCCTGTTCGTCTGCGACACCTATGTCAATTACGACCCGACGGCGGAGCAGCTGGCCGAGATCACCCTGCTGGCGGCGGACGAGGTGCGCCGCTTCGGCCTGACGCCCAAGGTGGCCCTGCTCTCCCATTCCAACTTCGGCAGCATGCCCACGCCCTCGTCGCGCAAGATGTCCGAGGTGCGCGAAATGCTGGAGGCCCGCGCGCCGGACCTGGAGGTCGAGGGCGAAATGCACGGCGACGTCGCGGTCTCCGAGGAGCTGCGGCTGCAGCAGTTTCCGGACTCCCGGCTCAGGGGCTCGGCCAACCTGCTGGTGATGCCCAACATGGACGCCGCCCACATCGCCTTCAACCTGCTCAAGCAGACGGCCGGCGGCGGCATCACCATCGGACCCATCATGCTGGGGGTCTCGAAGTCGGCCCACATCGTCACCTCCACCGCAACCGTGCGGCGCATCGTGAACATGACGGCGCTGGCGGTGGTGGACGCGAACGTCGAACGCTGAACCGCCGCGGCGCCGAGGGCATGACGGCACGCCAGGCCTTCACCCTGAAGCGCGCCCCGGCACCGCGCGCCGGGGCGGCGGCGCCCTCCGCCAGCACCGAGTGGTACTGGGCGATGCCGGAGCTGGCGGTGATCTTCTTCGTCCTCGCCATCATCGCCTTCCTCTGGATCGCGGACCGCCAGGAGCGGGAGCAGCGCCGCCACGCGCTGATCGGCGACATCCTGTGGCTCGAACAGAACATCCGCTTCCACCTCCAGAGCAACGAGGACCTGCTGGCGCTGCTGGCCCGCGAGGTCGCCGATGGGCGGCTGGGCGAGGAGGGCTTCAGGCTGCGGGCGTCCAGCCTGCTCGCCAACAACCCGGAACTCACGCGCGTCGCGCTGGTGGACGCCGCGGGCGCCGTGCGCGCCGTGGTGCCCGGCCATGTCACCGACTGGCGCGTGGGTCAGGCCCTGCCCGGCAACGGAATCGCCGAGACCCTGAAGCTTGCCGTCGGCGGCGGGCGCCGGGTCTATGACGACCCCCGGACATTTCAGGGAGAACGCGGCTTCGCGGTGGTGGTTCCCGCCACCGCCAGCGACGGCAGGGTCGCCGTGGTCGCGGCCTACTCCCTGGGCCGCATCCTGGGCAACCTGGTCCCCTGGTGGTTCGCCCAGAAGTACCACGTGAGCGTGCTCGACTCCGCGGGCGAGGTCATTTCCTCGAAGTCCGGCATTCCCCCGGTGGGCGCGGAGCTGTTTTACCAGCTGCCGCTGGATCCGCCGGGGCGCGGCATGACCCTGCGCGCCACCGCCTATCCCTCCAGCGCCGGGTTCGGGGAGCGGATGTTCACCTGGGTCGTTCTCGGCCTGACGGTGGTGATCCTGTGGAGCCTGTGGATGCTGCGCCGGCACGTGCTGCGCCGGGAACTGGCCGAGGCCGCGCTGCGCGCCTCCCACGAGCGGTTCATGACCGTCCTGGAAGGGCTGGACGCGGCGGTGTCCGTGCACGACCCCGAAACCCGCGAGTCCCTCTACTGCAACGGCCGCTTCCGCGCCCTGTTCGGGCCGGAGGCAACCGAGGGCGGCTACTGTCCCCTGCTGCCCTGGCAGCGCGCGGCCGACCCCGTCGCCGACAGCCTGGATGCCGACCTGCAGGATCCCGCCAGCGGCCGCTGGTACCACCTGCAGCGCCGCCCGGTGCGCTGGGTGGACGAGCGCATGGTGCAGCTGGAGGTGGCCACCGACATCACCGAGCGCAAGGAGGCGGAGGAGATGTCGCGCCAGCAGATGGAGAAGCTGCAGTTCACCGCCCGCCTGGTGACCATGGGCGAGATGGCCTCCACCCTGGCCCACGAGCTGAACCAGCCGCTCTCCGCCATCGCCAGCTACAACACCGGCTGCCTCAACACCCTGCGCTCCGGGAACGGCGACCCGGAGCAACTGCTGGAGGCGGTGGAAAAGGTGGGTCTGCAGGCGCAGCGCGCCGGGCGCATCATCAAGGGCATCCACGAGTTCGTGCGCAAGAGCGAGCCCCGGCGCGCCCCCTGCGACCTCAACGCCGTGGTGGAGGAGGCGGTGGGCTTCATCCAGCCGGAGGCCCGCAAGCGCGGGGTGCAGGTGGAACTGCGGCTCGCCGCGGACCTGCCCGGGGTGATGGCGGACCACGTGATGCTGGAGCAGGTGGTGATGAACCTGGCGAAGAACGCCGTCGAGGCCATGTCCGGGGGCGAGCGCCGGGAGCTCACCGTCACCACCTCCCGTACCGCCGACGGCCAGGCCCGCGTGTCGGTGTCCGACACCGGCCCCGGAATTGCCCAGTCGCTGCGGGACAAGCTGTTCGCGCCCTTCTTCACCACCAAGGCCGAGGGCATGGGCATGGGGCTCAACATCTGCCGCTCCATCATCGAGTACCACCAGGGACGCCTGTGGCTGGAGCCCAACCCCGGCGGCGGCAGCGTCTTCAGCTTCACCCTCCCCGCCTGAACCGCCATGTCCGATTCCCCTTCCCGCGTGTTCATCGTCGACGACGACGAGGCGATCCGCGATTCCCTCGCCTGGCTCCTTCGCACGCGAGGGCTCACCGCACAGGCCTACGGCTCCGCCGAGGAATTCCTGGAAGCCTGCAGCCGGGAAGCCTGCGGCTGCCTGGTGCTGGACATGCGCATGCCCGGAATGAGCGGGCTGGAACTGCACGAGAAGCTGCTGGAGCGGGGCTGCACCCTGCCGGTGATCTTCCTCACCGGCCACGCCGACGTGCCCATGGCGGTGGCCGCCATCAAGCGCGGCGCCTTCGATTTCGTGGAGAAGCCGTTCAACGACAACGCGCTGGTGGACCTCGTCATCAAGGGCATCGAGCACGATGCGCGCGCCCGGGCCCAGCGCGAGGAGCAGGCCACGGTCGCCTCAAGGCTGGCTCAGCTCACGCCCCGGGAGCGGGAGGTGATGGACCTGATTCTCGCGGGCAAGCTCAACAAGCTGATCGCCGACCAGCTCAGCATCAGCATGCGCACGGTGGAGGTGCACCGGGCGCGGGTGCTGGAGAAGATGGGGGTGCGCTCGGCGGTGGAACTGGCGCAGCTCATCGGGCCGCGAGCGCCTTCCGGCCCGCGGGAATAGGAAGACCCGGCGCACCTCCGGGGCGCCAGGGCACGGCAGGAAACGCAGGCGGCGCATTCATGCGGACGCGCGGTGCGTGTTCGCCATTCTTCCCGGCGGATGCCGGACCTGCCGGCCGCAGCTACCGTGGAACCGGTTCCCACTCCGGTACCACGCCCGGCTCGCCGGGCGCGCAGCGGAAATCCGCGTCAGCGCCGATGCCCGGCGCCCAGGCGAGGCGCCCGCCGCAGAACAGCAGCGGCATGCGCGCCCGCTGCCAGGGCGGCACGCCGGCCTCCTGCAGCAGGTTTTTCAGCGTGCGCCGCGGCCGCCCGGCCTGCGCCCGCAACTTTTCTCCGCCCCCGCGCAGGCGCAACACCGCCGGCTGCCGCATCAGAGCGGCGAGGCTCAGCCCCTTGCCGCGCCGGCGCCGGAAGGCAACTCGGCCCAGCCCTCCCGGCAACTCCAGCGTCGGCTCGCCCCGCCATTCCAGTTCCAGCGTGGCCGGGGCCGCATCCGCGGGCTCAAGATAGGCCAGCCCGCGGTGGACCCGCAGCCGGAAATCCCCCAGCGCGACGTCCACGCCCGCGTCGCTTCGCGCGCCGGCGGCCTGGCGCAGCGCCTCCGCCAGCGATGCTTCCGGCGGCATCATGGCACCCCGCTGGCGCAGCCAGTGGCGCAGCAGGTTGCGGGCACGCGCCGCACCGAGTTCGCGCAGCGCGGCCACCCGCAGCGCACCGTCCTCGACGGCCTCCAGCGCATCCGCTGCCGCCAGGTCCTCCAGCAGCCGCCCGGCCTCGCCGAGGTGGCGGCTGGCCCGCGCCAGCGCCGCCCGGCAGCCGGGATAGCGACGCTCAAGTTGCGGCAGGATCTTCAGGCGCAGGAAATTGCGCTCGAAGCGGGAATCCAGATTGCTCTCGTCCTCGACCCAGCGCAGCCTGCGCGCGCGGGCATAGGCCTCGATCTCGCCCCGGGGGACGGCGAGCAGCGGGCGGAGAAGACGCGGATTGCGGAGTGCGGATTGCGCAGTGCGCGACCGGTCTCCGCCACCCGGCGAACTGCGCGATCCGAGATCCGCGTTCCGAACCACCGGCATCGCCGCCAGCCCCTCCACCCCGGCGCCCCGCAGCAGTTGCAGCAGCAGGGTCTCCGCCTGGTCATCGCGGTTGTGGGCCAGCAGGACCCAGTCGGCGTCCTGGCGCCACAGCACCGCGTAACGGGCCTGCCGCGCCGCCGCCTCCGGGCTCTCGCCGCGCGCCCGCCGCACCGCGACCTTCTCCACCGCAAGCGGGACGCGGCGGGCGCGGCAGATGCGGGCGCAGAACGCCGCCCAGCGGCCGGCGTTGGGGCTCAGCCCGTGGTGAACATGCAGCGCGGAGAGCCGGAAACCCAGGGGGCGGCGCAGGCGCGCTAGGACGTCGAGCAGGACGGCGGAGTCCACCCCGCCGCTGAGGGCAAGGCACACGCGCTGGCCGCGCACGACGTGGTCGCGCAGCACCGCCTCGACCGCCGCGGCCGGCGCCGCCGGGTCATTCCCGCTCTTCGACTTCCTTGAACTTGCCATACCCCATCAGGCGCTGAAAGCGGGTCTGCAGCAGCTTTTCAACCGGCTGGTCCTGCAGCTGGCGCAGCGTGTCCTGCAGCGCCCGCTTCACGGCCTGCATGGTGGCGGGATAGTCGCGATGGGCGCCCCCGAGGGGCTCGCTGATGATGCGGTCTATGAGGCCGAGGGCCTTGAGTCGGGGCGCGGTGATGCCCATGGTTTCCGCCGCCTCCGGCGCCTTCTCCGCGCTCTTCCAGAGGATGGAGGCGCAACCCTCGGGCGAGATCACCGAGTAGGTCGAGTACTGGAGCATGAGCACCGCGTCGCCCACGGCAACGGCGAGCGCGCCCCCGGATCCGCCCTCACCGATGATGGTGCACAGCACCGGCACCTCGAGCCGCGCCAGCTCGAAGATGTTGCGGCCGATGGCCTCGGACTGCCCGCGCTCCTCGGCGCCGATGCCGGGATAGGCGCCGGGGGTGTCTATGAAGGTGAGCACAGGGATGCCGAACTTCTCGGCCAGGTGCATCAGCCGCAGCGCCTTGCGGTAGCCCTCGGGCCGGGGCATGCCGAAATTGCGGTGGATCTTCTCCTTGGTGTCGCGCCCCTTCTGGTGGCCGATCACCATCACGCTGCGGCCG
>DASTHR010000016.1:0-3444 GCA_035718105.1 Burkholderiales bacterium | reverse complement strand
ATGTTGAAGCGGCTCATGACGATGCCGATGCGCAGGCCGGCGCCGTCGAGCCGGGGTTCGATCTCTGGAATGTTGTCGTAGCGCGCCATGGGGGCTCCTCAAGCTGGATCAAGCGTCAGGTTAACGGGGTCAGGAATCGTGGCGCGGCGGCTCCAGGTAGCCCCCGACCTCCAGGTCGAAACCGGTCATGCTGGGCATCTTGCGCGGAACCGCCAGCAGCCGCATCCGGCCCACCTTCAGGTCCTTCAGGATCTGCGCCCCGATGCCGTAGTTGCGCAGATCCACCCGGGAGCGCGCCCGGGGATCGGGCTGCGACGGGCCCACCCGCGCAAGGAGGTCCTGGGCATTTTCGCTCCGGTGCAGAAGCACGATCACGCCCTTGCCGGCGCGGGCGATGGCCGCCATGGCGTCGTGCACGCTCCAGGAGTGGGTCGGGTCCCGCACATCCAGCAGGTCCACCACCGACAGCGGCTCGTGCACCCGCACCAGGGTTTCCTGATCGGGCTGGATGTCGCCCATCGCCAGGGCAAGGTGGGTGGCCTGGGCGCTCTTCTCCCGGTAGGCGATGAGCCGGAACCGGCCATGGGCGGTGTACAGTTCCCGCTCCGCGGCGCGCACCACCAGTTTCTCGGTGCGGCTGCGGTAATGAATGAGGTCGGCGATGGTGCCGATCTTCAGGCCGTGCTGCCGCGCGAACTCCAGCAGGTCCGGCAGCCGCGCCATGCTGCCGTCGTCCTTGAGAATTTCGCAGATCACCGCCGCTGGCGTGAGCCCCGCCATCTGCGCCAGGTCGCAGCCCGCCTCGGTGTGACCCGCACGCACCAGCACGCCGCCGTTCTGCGCCATGAGCGGGAAGATGTGCCCCGGCTGCACGATGTCCCGGGGACCCGCATCCGGCTTCACCGCCGCCTGCACGGTGCGCGCGCGGTCGGCGGCCGATATGCCGGTGGTAACGCCCTCCGCCGCCTCGATGGACACGGTGAAGGCCGTGCCCAGGGGCGCGCGGTTGGCGGACACCATGAGCGGCAGGTTGAGCTGGCGGCAGCGCTCCTCGGTGAGCGTCAGGCAGATCAGGCCCCGCCCGTGCTTGGCCATGAAGTTGATGGCCTCGGGCGTGACGAAATCCGCGGCAAGGACCAGATCGCCTTCGTTTTCCCGGTCCTCCTCGTCCACCAGCACCACCATCCTGCCGGCCCGGATGTCCGAGATGATGTCCTGAATCGGGCTCACGCTCATGGTCGTTCTCGGTCGCTGGCCTGGAGCAGGCGCTCGACGTAGCGCGCCAGCATGTCGGCCTCCAGATTGACGCGGGCGCCGGGGGCGAGCCGCTTCAGGGTCGTCGCCTCCAGCGTGTGGGGAATCAGATTGACCTCGAACTCGGCGCCGTTTACCCGGTTCAGGGTAAGGCTCACGCCATCCACCGTCACGGATCCCTTGGGCGCGAGGTAGCGGGCAAGGGCCTCGGGGGCGCGCACCGCGAGCCGCCAGCACTCGCCGGCGGGCTCGAAGGCGGTCACCTCGCCCGCGCCGTCCACGTGCCCGCTCACCAGGTGCCCGCCTAGGCGGTCGGAGAGCCGCAACGCCTTCTCCAGGTTCACTTCGCTGCCCGCCCGATCCAGGCCCTGGGTGCAGGCGATGGTCTCTGCCGACACGTCCACGGTAAAGCAGCGTCCCTCGAGTCCGGTCACGGTGAGGCACACCCCGTTCACGGCGATGCTGTCGCCCAGCTTCACGTCGGCGAGATCCAGGCGGCCGGTCTCGATGGCGAGGCGCACGCCCGTCCGGGCGGACGTCACCCGCTCGATGCGGCCCACCGCCTCGACGATTCCCGTAAACATCAGACCCGCCCGACAAGAAAATGAAGCGGCCATTTTATGCGGCGCTTCAGGTCCGGGGAACCCCAGGCGGCCGCCAGCGGCTGCGCGATCTCCCGCAGCGGGTCGGCGCCGCGCTCGGCGCGGTAGCGCTGGGAGGCAGACCAGGTGCCCAGGTAGCCCAGCAGCTGCTCCAGGTCCCAATCGGCGTGGAGCGCCAGCTCGGGCGGTGCCAGGGGCTCGAAGGGAAACGCAAGGTCGCGGTAACCCCGCTCCACCTTGATCCGGTCCGCGGGCCAGTACGGCCCCACCAGCTCATGGTAGAAGCGGCCCACCACGGCCTCAATCTCCGGGTCGCAGGACAACAGGTTGTAGCACCAGGCGGCCACCACGCCCCCCGGGCGCAGCACCCGGCGCGCCTCGCGGTAGAAGCGGTCGAGGTCGAACCAGTGCAGCGCCTGTCCCACCGTCACCAGGTCGGCTGCCTCGTCGCCCAGGGTGCTTTGTTCCGCCGGTTCCACCCGGTATCGGACACCGGGAATAGCCGGCGCCTGACGCAGCTGCTCCGCGCTGGCGTCGGTGGCCAGCACTTCGGCGAAGTGCAGTGCCAGCCCTGCGGCGACCTGGCCGTTGCCGGTGGCGCAGTCCCAGGCCAGTGCCCGCGCGGGCGACGCCTCCGCCAGCCAGCGAAACAGCCCCGCGGGATAATGGGGACGGTAGCGGGCATAGTCCGCCGCCTGCGCCGAAAAGTGGTCCTTGAACACGGGCATCAGGCCAGGCGCGCCGTGATCCGCAGGTCCTGGCCCACGCTCCGCAGGTCGCGGATGACGAGTTCCCGGCGCCCGGCGAGGTCCTCCAGCGCCGGAAGGTTGAACATGCCCCGGGCGCCGTCCCCCAGCAGATGGGGCGCGAGATAGATCACCAGCTCGTCCACCAGCCCCGCGGCCAGCAGCGAGCCGTTCAGCTTGTAACCCGCCTCGACCAGCACCTCGTTGAAGCCGCGCCGCCCCAGCTCCAGCATCATGGCCGCCAGGTCCACCTTGCCGAGCGCATCCGACAGCACCACCAGTTCCGCGCCGCGCCCGGCCAGGACCGCGGAGGCGGCCCCGTCGCCCACGGCGCAGAACACCAGGGCGCCGCCCTCAAGCACCTTCGCGTCCGGGGGCGTCTCCAGCCGGCTGTCCACGACCACCCGCGCGGGCTGGCGCGAGGTCGCCACGCCGCGCACCGTGAGGCGCGGGTCGTCGTCGCGCACCGTGCCAATGCCGGTGAGCACGGCGCAGGCCTCGGCCCGCAGCCGGTGCGCGTCGCGCCGCGCCGCCTCGGCGGTGATCCACTGGCTCCTGCCGTTGGCGAGCGCGGTGCGTCCGTCCAGGCTGGCGGCAAGCTTGAGGCGCACCCAGGGGCGGCCCCGGGTCATGCGCGACACGAAGCCGAGGTTGAGTTCCCGCGCCTCCGCCTCCAGCAGGCCGCTCTGAACCTCGATGCCCGCCGCCCGCAAGATAGAGAAGCCCTTGCCCGCCACCAGGGGGTTGGGGTCCTGCATGGCAGCCACCACGCGCGCCACGCCGGACCGCACCAGCGCCTCGGCGCAGGGCGGCGTGCGCCCGTGGTGGGCGCAGGGCTCGAG
>DASTHR010000015.1:0-2926 GCA_035718105.1 Burkholderiales bacterium | reverse complement strand
GCTGATCGAGCACCTGCACCGGATACAGGACCGCTACCACCACCTTTCCGACCGTCACCTGCTGGCGCTGGCGCAGGAACTGAAGATGGCCGCGGCCGAGGTGTACGAGGTCGCCACCTTCTACCACCACTTCGACGTCGTTAAGGACGGAGCGGACGCGCCCCCGGCGCTGACGGTGCGGGTGTGCGAAACCCTGGCCTGCGACATGGCGGGGGCGAAGGACCTGCTCGAGCGGCTGCCGCAGATCCTGGGCAGCGACGTGCGGGTGATCCCGGCGCCCTGCGTCGGGCGCTGCGAAGAGGCGCCGGTGGCGGTGGTGGGGCGCAATCCGGTGGCGACCGCGACCCTGGACGCCGTGGAGCAGGCGGTGCGGGCGAAGCGCACCGAGGCACCGCTGCCGAAGTACCTGGACTACCGGGCCTACCGCAAGAGCGGCGGCTACCGCACCTGGCTCGAAGTGTGGGAGGGCAAGCGCAATCCGGAGGACGTGATCGCCGTGCTGGAACACTCCGGGCTGCGCGGACTCGGCGGGGCCGGCTTTCCGGTGGGCCGGAAGTGGAAGATCGTGCGCGCCGAGCCGGAACCGCGGTTGATGGCGGTGAACATCGACGAGGGCGAGCCGGGGACCTTCAAGGACCGTTACTACCTGGAGCGGGATCCGCACCGCTTCCTGGAAGGGATGCTGATCGCCGCCTATTGCGTGGGCATCGCCGAGGTCTACATCTACCTGCGGGACGAGTACGCCCATTGCCGCGCCATCCTGGAGAAGGAGATCCGGGCGCTGCAGAAGAACCCGCCCACGCCGCTGCCGCCGATCCACCTGCGGCGCGGCGCCGGCGCCTACATCTGCGGCGAGGAGTCGGCGATGATCGAGTCCATCGAGGGCAAGCGCGGCATGCCGCGCCTGCGCCCGCCCTACGTCGCGCAGGTGGGCCTGTTCGGCCGGCCGACGCTGGAGCACAACATGGAGAGCCTGTACTGGGTGCCCGACCTCCTGCAGCGCGGCCCGGAGTGGTTCGCGGGCCAGGGGCGCCACGGCCGCCAGGGCCTGCGCTCGTTCTCCGTCTCGGGACGGGTGAACCAGCCGGGCGTGCATCTCGCGCCGGCCGGCATCACCATGCGCGAGCTGATAGAGGAATATTGTGGCGGCATGCAGCCGGGACACGAGTTCTACGCCTACCTGCCGGGGGGCGCCTCGGGCGGCATCCTGCCCGCGTCCCTGGGTGACATTCCCCTGGACTTCGACACCCTCAATCCCCACGGCTGTTTCATCGGGTCGGCGGCGGTGGTGGTGCTGTCGCAGCAGGACCGGGCGCGGGATGCGGCGCAGAACGTGATGCGCTTCTTCGCCCACGAGTCCTGCGGCCAGTGCACGCCCTGCCGCGTGGGCACGGACAAGGCGCAGCACCTGATGGCGGCGCGGCGCTGGGATCAGGGCCTGCTGGAGGACCTGTCGCGCACCATGGCCGACGCCTCCATCTGCGGCCTGGGGCAGGCGGCGCCCAACCCCATCCGCTGCGTCATGAAGTACTTCCCGAAAGAGATTGAATAACCACCAAGACACCAAGCCGCCAAGGACTGATCCGTAGGGGGTCTTCTTCGTGTCTTGGTGCCTTGGTGGTTCACATCTTCAGAGGCCTGACAGATGAACAAACGAGCCGAAACCATCGAATTCACCCTCAACGGAAACAAGGTCGCGGCGCTGCCGGGGGAGACCATCCTGCAGGCGGCGAAGCGCGAGGGGGTGGAGATTCCCCACCTCTGCTACAAGGAGGGCTACCGCGCCGACGGCAACTGCCGCGCCTGCGTGGTGGAGATCTCGGGGGAGCGGGTGCTGGCGCCCTCCTGCTGCCGCAACCCGGCGCCGGGGATGCAGGTGTCGTCGGTGAGCGAGCGCGCGGTGCACTCCCAGAAAATGGTGCTCGAGCTCCTCGCCTCGGACATGCCCGAGAAGGCCTACAAGCGGGACTCGGAACTGGAGCGGTGGGCGCGCAGGCTGGGCGTGGCGAAGCCGCGCTTCCCGGGACGCCACCAGCCCGCGACCGACACCTCCCATCCCGCCATGTGGGTCAACCTCGACGCCTGCATCCAGTGCACCCGCTGCGTCCGCGCCTGCCGTGAGGAGCAGGGCAACGACGTCATCGGCTACGCCTTCCGCGGCGCCCACTCCAAGATCGTGTTCGATTTCGACGACCCCATGGGCGCTTCCTCCTGCGTCGCCTGCGGCGAGTGCGTGCAGGCCTGCCCCACCGGCGCCCTGGCCCCGGCCAATGAAGCCTGGCTGCAGGTGCCGGACAAGTCGGTGGATTCGGTGTGCCCCTACTGCGGCGTCGGCTGCCAGCTCACCTACCACGTCAAGGACAACCGCATCCTCTACGTCGAGGGCCGCGACGGGCCCGCCAACCGCGGCCGGCTGTGCGTGAAGGGCCGCTTCGGGGTGAATTACGTGCACCACCCCCACCGCCTCACCAAGCCCCTCATCCGCAAGCCGGGCGTCGCGAAGAGCAAGGACTTCGCCATGGACCCGGGCCGGCCGGAGGAGGTGTTCCGGGAGGCGAGCTGGGAGGAGGCGCTGGAGCTCGCCGCCGGCCGGCTGCGGGAAATCCGCGACCGGCTGGGGCCCCAGGCGCTGGCGGGCTTCGGTTCCGCCAAGGGCTCCAACGAGGAGGCCTACCTGTTCCAGAAGTTGGTGCGCACCGGCTTCGGCACCAACAACGTGGACCACTGCACGCGCCTGTGCCACGCCTCCAGCGTGGTGGCGCTGCTGGAGGGCATCGGCTCCGGCGCGGTTTCCAACCCGGTGATGGACGTGCTCAAGGCCGAGGTGGTGCTGTTGATCGGCGCCAACCCGGTGGTGAACCACCCGGTGGCCGCCACCTTCATCAAGAACGCGGTGCGCCGCGGCACCAAGCTCATCATCGCCGAC
>DASTHR010000014.1:0-2498 GCA_035718105.1 Burkholderiales bacterium | reverse complement strand
GCCACCGCGTTCGGCCTTGGGGGGACTCGCCCAGGTTGGTTGGTCGGCGGTCCCGTATCGCTATCGGCGCTTGACAGTCCGAGAGGTCGTGACATTTAATGACTGACCAGTCAGTCATTAACCTTCGTCCGCTCATGGTCGCAGTGTCCGCAGAAAAGCCCCGCTGGTCGCGGCGCAAGGACGTCCGGCCGTCGGAAATCACGGCGGCCGCGCTCGAGGTGTTCGTCGAAAGGGGATTCGCGGCCGCCCGCCTGGAGGACGTCGCGGCCCGGGCCGGGGTGTCCAAGGGGACCGTCTATCTGTACTTCGCCAACAAGGCCGAATTGTTCAAGGCGGTGGTGCGCCAGGCCCTGTTGCCGAACCTGGAGAGCGCGGAAGCCCTGGCCGCCGGCTTTCCCGGAAGCCGGCGCGAGCTGCTTGCTCAACTGGTGAGCGGAATGGCGCGGATGATTGCCTCGTCACCGATCTCCGGCATCCCGAAGCTGGTGATATCGGAAGCGGGCAACTTCCCCGAGATCGCCGAGTTCTACCACCGGGAAGTCATCCTCCGCTCGCGCGCGCTGCTGGAGAGGATTCTGGCCGAGGGCGTGGGCCGGGGCGAGTTCCGCTCCCTGGATTCCGCTTACGTCTGGCGCCTGGTGATGGCTCCCCTGGTCCTCGGCATCATCTGGAAGCACTCGTTCCAGGCCTTCGACCCGGAGCCCCTCGACTTCGAGCGTTACGTGCAGACCCATCTCGACGTCCTGTTCAACGGCATATCGGAATCCGCCTCATGAATGCGGTTCGCGCGCTCTGCGTCCTCGCCGCCTTGGCACTGGCGGGCTGCGGCCCCGACGCGCCCGTCGCTTACCAGGGTTACGTGGAGGGCGAGTTCGTGCGGGTGGCCTCGCCCATCGCCGGCACCCTGGTTGGCCTGTCGGTGGAACGCGGCAGCAGCGTGAAGGCCGGCGACCCCCTGTTCACCCTGGAGCAGGAAGCCGAGCAGGCGGCGCGACGGGAAGCCGAAGAGCGGGTGCGCGCCGCCCGGGCGCGGCTCGCAAATCTGGAAAAGGGCAAGCGCCCCGACGAGCTGGCGGCCATCGAGGCCCAGTACCGGGAGGCGGAAGCCGCGCTGGCGTTCTCCAAGGCGAATTTCGAGCGCCAGCAGCAGCTGGTGGCGCAGGGCTTCGTCAGCCCCAATGCCGTGGACGCCGCGCGCTCGGCGTACGAGCGCGACCGGGCCCGGCTGGCGGAGCTCGCAGCCCAGCGCAGGATCGGGCGCCTTCCGGCCCGCGCGGATGAAATCCGGGCCGCGCGCGCGGAGGTCGAGGCCGCCGAGGCGGCGCTGGCCCAGGCCGCGTGGCGCCTCGGGCAGAAGACGGTGGCGGCGCCGGTGCCGGGAACCGTGCAGGACCGCCTCTACCTGCCGGGGGAGCATGTCGCGGCCGGCAGCCCCGTGGTCTCGATCCTGCCACCGGAGAACCTCAAGCTCCGGTTTTTCGTGCCGGAGCCGGATCTCCCGGCCATCCGGATCGGCCAGGCCGTCGTGGCCGGCTGCGACGGCTGCGGCGAGGAGATCCCCGCGACGGTGAGCTTCATCTCCACCCGCCCTGAATTCACGCCCCCCATCATCTATTCCCGGGAACGGCGCGAGAAGCTGGTGTTCCTGGTGGAGGCGACCGTCGCCCCGGAACGCGCTTCCCGCCTTCACCCCGGCCAGCCGGTGGACGTGCGCGCGAAATGAGCACCCCTTACGCCATCGCCGTCGAGGGCCTCACCAAGCGCTTCGCCGGGCGCGAGGTGGTGAAGCGCCTCACCCTCAACGTGCGCGAGGGGCAGATCTTCGGCTTCCTCGGCCCCAACGGCAGCGGCAAGACCACCTCCATCCGCATGCTCTGCGGGCTGCTCACCCCCGACGAGGGGCGCGGCACCTGCCTGGGCTACGACGTCATCGCCCAGACCGCGGAGATCAAGCGCCACGTGGGCTACATGACCCAGCGTTTCAGCCTCTACGAGGATCTTTCGATCCGGGAAAACCTGGACTTCGTGGCGCGCATGTACGGCATGCGCGAGCGCCGCGCCGCGGTGGCGCACGCCCTGGAGCGCCTGGGGCTGGAGCATCGCCGGGACCAGCTCGCCGGCACCCTCTCCGGGGGATGGAAGCAGCGGCTGGCGCTGGCCGCGTGCATGCTGCACGATCCCCAGCTCCTGCTCCTGGACGAGCCCACGGCAGGAGTCGATCCGAAGGCCCGGCGCGACTTCTGGGAGCAGATCCACGCGCTGGCCGCGGAAGGCATCACGGTGCTGGTCTCCACCCACTACATGGACGAGGCGGAGCGCTGCCACCAGCTTGGCTACATCGCCTACGGCAACCTGCTGGCGCAGGGCACGCCGCGGGAGGTGCTGGAGGCCTCGGGGCTTGCCACCTGGTCGGTGGAGGGCGAGGACCTCTACCAACTGGCGGCGGAATTGCGGGGATTGGACGGCATCACCCAGGTGGTGCCCTTCGGCAACATCCT
>DASTHR010000013.1:0-17008 GCA_035718105.1 Burkholderiales bacterium | reverse complement strand
GGGCCCGCACCTGATCCACCAGGCGGTCCAGGTCAAAGGGCTTGGTGAGATAGTCGGCGGCTCCCAGCTTGAGCAGGTGCACGGCCTTGTCGATGGAGCCGTAGCCCGTGATGAAGATGAACGGCGGCAGCCAGCGCCGCGAATCAAGCAGGCGCTCGTAAAGTTCCTCGCCGGTCATGTCCGGCAGCCGGTAGTCGCTGATCACCAGCGCATAGGAGCCCCGCGAGATCGCCTCCAGGGCACTGCCGCCATCCCGGTGCCAGTCGTGGGCGATGCCCTCCAGGGCGAAGCGATCGCACAGCGACTCGCCCATGATGGCGTCGTCCTCCACCAGGCAGATGCGCGCCGTTGCGCTCATGACACGGGCGGCGCTACCGGCAGTTGCACGGTGAAGCGGGTGTCGCCGGGCTCGCTGGCGACGGCGATTTCCCCGCCGAGCTGGCTCACGATCTGGTAGGTGACCCACAGCCCCAGGCCGTGACCGTCCGGGCGCCCGCTGGTGAAGGGCTCGAACAATACCTGCCTGTGCTCCGGCGGGATATGGGCGCCGTCGTTGCCCACCGACAGGACCAGGGTGTCGCTGTTGCGGTACACCCGGCAGGCGACGCGGCCGCCCGGTTCCACCGCCTGGACCGCGTTGAGCAGCAGGTTGAGCAGCACCTGCCGCACCAGGGTGGAGGGCAGGGCGACGGGCTCCCGCAGCCCGTTGTCCCAGTCCAGAGAGGCCCGCTTGCGATGAACGTCCGGCTGCACCAGGGTGCGCGTGTCCTCGATGTCCTGCGCTGAAACCGGATGGCTGTCGGCCCGCGCCTCCACCAGCAGGGCGCCGACGGTATCCTTGATCTGGGTGAGGCCGCGCTCCAGCAGCGACAGCGTCTTGCCGCCCAGCACCAGGCGGTTGGGCAGGTCGCACCGGCCGCAGGCCTCACGCTCCTCCAGCAGCGCCACGGCGGCGTCGGGATTGCCGTGGCGCTTGAAGGTGCTGATGGCGTTGAGCATGCCCCCGAGGGGGTTGTTGATCTCGTGGGCGATGCCGGCGGAGAGCCGGCCGACCGCCGCCAGCCGCTCCGAGAGCAGCACCTCCTGCTCGAGGGCCTCCTTGCGCCGCAGCTCGGACACCATGCGCCGGAATGCCGAGCCCACCTGTCCCACTTCGTCGCGGGATTCGTAGATTTCCAGCTCGGTGTCGGCGGGGATGTGGGAGCCGATCTTGCCCATGTTCTCGGCGAGCTGTACCAGGGGGGTGGCGAAATGGCTGCCCCAGTACCACGCGCCGGGCAGCAGAATGGCCAGCACCAGCAGCGTCACCAGTGCGCCGCGCTGGGCGATGTTGAAGAAACGCGGCAGGAAGCCGGTGGTGGAATAGGCGGCCACGAGCGTGCCGAGGGAAACGCCGTCGGCGATGATGGGGGTGATCACGTACAGGGTTTCGGAGCCGGCGATTTCCAGGGGAAAGGGTTCCGCGCTTTTCCGGGCGCGGATTGCGTCCTGCACGGCGCGGTAGTCCGCGCTGATGCTGCCGGGGTCGGTGAGCATGGGAAATTCCGTTGGTCGGGTCGAAACATAGACCCGGTAGTCGGGGTCGAGAATCATCAGCAGCTCCGCGCTCTGGGGCGCGTGCTCCCGGGTGCCCGGCTGGAAGGGCGAGCTGATGATCTCGTAGGCGCGCCAGGCGTCGTCATGGGCGATGGGGGTCACCAGGGTGGTGGCCAGCACCCGTCCCAGGCTCGCGGCGTTGACCAGGAGGTCCTGCTTGAGCTCGTCGTACTCGCGGAAGATCAGCGAGCCGGTGACGATCACGGCCGTGATCAGCACCAGCACCGTCCCGCGCAGAGGGATCTTGTAGCGAAGGCTCAGATTACGAAGCTGCAACATGGCTGGCGTCCAGGACGCGCATCATTTTCGCCACGCTTTCAAACATGGCCGTATCGCCCTGCGTGAAGCCGTCCAGGTTCAGGCGCTGCAGCAGTCCGGCGCCGCCGGGGTCGTTCGCCATGCCCAGCAGCACCTGCTGCGCCAACTCGAAGTCGCGCTTCGGAATCCCGGCGCGGGCGACGAAGGGCGGGAAGCCGAATTCCGGCGAGCGGTCCACGATGCGGGTCGCTGCGGCAAGCTGCGGATGCAGCAGGCGCAGGGTCTCCCAGATGTAACCATCCACCGCGCCCCCTTGGGCAAGACCCGAGGCGACCGCCTCCACCACCTTGCGGTGTCCCCAGGTAAAGAAGCTGCGGGCGAAGAAGCGCGCTGGATTCTCCCCTGCCTGCAGCAGGCTGAACTGCGGGTAGAGGTAGCCCGAATTGGAGTCCGGATCCGAGTAGGCGAAGATCCGCCCCCGCAGGTCGAGGAGGGAGCGGGTGCGCGTGTCCGAGGCCGGAACGATGAGGTAGGACTGGTAACGCGGCGCCCCCCGGTACAGCGGCACCGCCAGCAGGCGCATTTGAGCGCGGTGGCGCACGTAGGGGTAGCCGCAGAGCCAGGCGAAATCCAGCCCCTCCTGGCGCAGCAGATCCACGATCTCGCGGTAGCTGCCCTTCTGGACAAACACCACCGGGCGCTCCAGGCGGGCAGCGAGGTAGTCCCGCCAGGTGTTGAGAAAAGCTACCTGGTCGTCCAGGAACACCGGCGTCAAACCCACCCGCACCGCTTCGTGGCGCCCGGCCCCGGCCGGGCGCGCGAGCCACGACGCGGTGACCCCAGCCAGGGCGGCGAGCAAGCGCCTGCGTTCGGTGCTGAATGTCCAGCGCCGCGTCATCGGGGCATTCTACAGCGCCGCGGGGAGGGCGGGGTTCCGCCGCGCGGCGCCGCCGGGCGGCTCCGCTCCGGGTCCTCCGTTTCCTTCGTCTCGCTGCGCCGCAGCGTGTTACTCCAGGGTAACCCCTGGGGGCCCATGAGCAGTTCCTGTGTTACCGCGCGGTAACGCCTTTCCTCCACTCCCGCCAAGGCCCGGGAGAAGGTCACGAAAAAACAGCAGCGTGCGCAGGTGGCCCGGATCGTGCAGGAATTGGATCCAGAATGGCCCGCCGGGATTTCGTTTCCGCTGCAATTGCTGGCCCGCAACAGGGGTCCGCTACGATTCGCCATCGGCGGATGGGGGACGGCGCGTGCTTGGGACTTCATCTCCACGCCTGCCTCAGCGCCCGCTCCCGCTTCGCCCGCTGCGACGCCTGCGTCCGCGCCTGCCCGTCCCAGGCGCTGCGGGTGACACCGGGCGAGGCGCCCGCTCTGGGGGGGGGATGCCTGGGCTGCGGGCGCTGCGCCGCGGCCTGTCCGACCGGCGCGCTGGCGCTGCCGGGCTTCGGCACCCGGGGCCTCGCGCCGCGGGGCGGCACCGTCACCGTCGAGTGCTGGAAGGTGCCGCGCGCCGAGTCTTCCCCGGATACCCTGCGGGTGCCCTGCCTGGGCGGCCTGCAGGTGAGCCAGTGGCTGGAACTGCGGGCAGAGGCGAGGGAGCGGGAAACCGTTATCGCCGATCGCGGATGGTGCGCGCAGTGCAGCGCCGGTTGCCGCCAGGCCCATCCCGCGGCGCACACCGTGGAGCGGGTCAACCGCCTGCTCGCGGAAGCCGGGGTGCCGTCCGCGCTGCATATCCGCTTCGAGACCAAGCGCCTGCCTGCACAACGGATGCCTGAGCGGATCCCGGAGGCCGACGCCGAGCAGGCCATCAGCCGTCGCGCCTTCTTCTCCTCCCTCGCGGGCCGGGTGAGTGCCACGGTGAACGACATCGTGCAGATCGTGCCGCTCGAGGAGGGGGGCGCGGAGCCGGATCGCCGCAACTCCATCCGCCCCTACGAGCGCGAGCGCACGCTGGCGCTGATCCAGCGACTCGCCTCCCACTGGAGGCGCCCCATTCCGCGCTCCCTGTTCAATGTCCTGCAGGCGTCGCCGGCCTGCTGTGATCACGGCGTGTGCGCTGCGACCTGCCCCACCGGGGCGCTTTACCGCTACCGGGAGGAGATGGGCGGCAGCCGCGGCATTGCATTCGATTCATGGCGCTGCATCGGCTGCGGCCATTGCGAGACGGTGTGCGCCGAGGGCGCGATCCGGCTGGGCCGGGGCGAGGCCGACGGCACGCCCTCCGCGGCGACGCCGCTGACCTGCTTCAGTGAGGCCGCCTGCGCCGAGTGCGGCACCTCTTTCAGCACTCGGGAGGGGGATGAGGGAACCCTGTGCATGAATTGCCGCAAGCGCCAAAACCTGGCGCGCTCGGCATTCCAGCAATTGTTTGGCGCGCCCCGGCATTGATGGCACCCGTTTTCCGGGGACGGCAGTTTTCCTTTTGACGAAAGGCAAGGAGGAGGAACGATGAAGATTCTTGACGCGAAGATCAGCCGGCGCCGCTTCCTGCAGGCGACCGGGGCCACCGGAGCGGCCGGGGCCGCGGGTATCGGTGCCGGCAAGCTGGCGGGGTTCAATGCCCTGTCCGAGGCGAAGGCGGCCGCGCCGGCATCCGCCGGCAACACGGTGGTCACCAAGAGCATCTGCGCCCAGTGCCCGGCGCGCTGCGGCATCGACGTTTACACCACCGACGGTCGGGTGCACGCCATCTACGGCAACGACGGCCACCCCATCGCCAACGGCAAGCTCTGCCCCAAGGGCCACCTCGGCACCTACATCCTCTACGACCCGGACCGCTTCAAGGGGCCGATGAAGCGCACCAACTCCGCCAAGGGCCGGGACCAGGATCCCAAGTTCGTGCCCATCTCCTGGGACGAGGCCTTCAAGACCGTGGCCGACCGCCTCAACGCCCTGCGCGACAAGGGCGAGTCCCACAGGTTCGCGCTGCTGTTCGGCCGCGGCTGGGGCGCCTCCGACGTGGGAGTGAACATCGTGCCCTTCGGCGGCCTCTACGGGTCGCCCAACGTGCCCATCGGCCACTCCTCGATGTGTTCCGACGGTTCGGTGCTGGCCAAACAGTGCACCGACGGCAACGCCTCCTACAGCTCCTACGACTACCGCAACGCCAACTACCTGCTGATCTTCGGCGCCAATTTCCTGGAGTCCTTCCGCCCCTACAACAATAACCTGCAGGTGTGGGGCCACATCCGCGGCGAGAAGTCTCCGAAGACCCGCGTGACCTACGTGGATGTGCACATGAACCAGACGGCGGCCGCCTCCGACCGGGCACTGCTCTTGAAGCCCGGGACCGACGGGGCGCTGGCGCTGGCGATCGCCCACGTGATGCTGACCGAAGGCCTGTGGGACCGCAATTTCGTCGGCGACTTCAAGGACGGGGTGAACCAGTTCAAGTCCGGCCAGTCCCTGGATCCGGCCAGTTTCAACGAGAAATGGGTGAAGGGGCTAATCGAGTGGTGGAACATCGAGTTGAAGGACCGCACACCGAAATGGGCGGCGGGCGTCACCACCCTCAACGAGCGCGACATCCTCGCCACCGCCCGGGAGTTCGGCACCACCCGTCCCGCCATCGCCCTGTTCGAGCGCGGCGCCCATACCCACTCCAACGGGGTGCTGAACGGCATGGCCATCCACTCCTTGAACGCCCTGGTGGGCTCCTTGTTCGCCGAAGGCGGCCTCGCCTACCAGATGGGCCCGGCCTACGGCGCGCCGCCGGCCAAGGACGGCGACTACCAGGACGACTATGCCAAGAACGGGCCGTGGAAGAGCCAGCCGCGCATCGACCTCAAGGGCCATCCTGACGGCTACCTGATGGCGAAGAACATGATGCAGGAAATCGCCAAGAACCACCTGGCCGGGAAGCCCTACAAGCTCGACACGGTCATGTTCTACATGACCAACCCCGTGTTCTCCTCCCCCGGCGCCAAGGACTGGGAGGAGTTCCTGAAGCAAGTGTTCGTGATCGACACCTCGCCGTTCCCCGGCGAAACCGCGGTCATGGCCGATCTGGTGTTGCCGGACAACACCTACCTCGAGCGCTGGCAGGACGCGCCCACCTATCCCTTCCAGGGCTGGCCGCTGGCGCAGATCCGGGTGCCGGCGATCAAACCCTTGTACGACACCAAGACCTTCGCCGACGTGCTAATCGGGATCGGCGGCCGCATCAAGGGCCCCACCGGCGAGTACTACAAGAAGCTGGAGAGCGCCGAGAACATCGTGCGCCACTTGGCCAAGGGCTTCGAGGCCAACCCCGGAGACAACGGCGTGAAGGACTTCGATTCCTGGGTCAAGGCGGGCGTCTGGTACAAGAAGCCCTATCACTGGCGCCAGGTGCGGGGCGAGTTCTTCGAGTGGGACGGCAAGGGCTGGAACAAGAAGATGACCGAGGCGGAGGTCAAGGACAAGCTGCTCAAGACCCCCTCGGGCAAGTTCGAGTTCAAGTCCGGCTACCTTGAGAAGAACGCCGATTGGGTGGCGTCGAAGACCGGGCGCGACAAGGCGAAGCTCGTGTTCCCCTACTGGGAAGAGCCCAAGTACACCGGTGGCGGCGACCTGCACTTCGTGACGCCCAAGACCTCCATGCACGCAGAGGGCCGCAGCGCCAACATCCCCAACGCCATTCCGCTGCAGCACCCGACGGCGGGCGGGCGCAAGCAGGCGCTGGCGGAGATCCACCCCAGCGTGGCCAAGGCCAAGGGCATCCGCGACGGCGACCGCATCCGGATCAAGTCCGCCCTGGGCGAGATCTACGCCGTGGCCCGGGTCACGGAACTGACGCGGCCCGACACCGTGGTGCTGCCCTTCGAGTTCGGGCACTGGGCCTGGGGGCGCTGGGCCAAGGACCGGGGATCGCACGTGGACGCCGTCATCGCCAACCAGTCGGACCGCATCTCGGGCATGGCGAGCTATTACACCGGCAAGGTCTCGGTCGAGAAGGCTTAGAGGAAAAGGAGCGAGAAATGACGAAATGGGCAATGGTCATTGACCTGGACAAGTGCACGGGCTGCCAGGCCTGCAGCACCGCCTGCCAGATGGAGAACAACCGGCTGCCGGGGGAGAACTACCAGGACGTGCTCTATTACACCGAGGGGACGTTCCCGAACACGCAGCTCAAGTGGTTTCCCCGGCCCTGCATGCAGTGCGAGGAGCCCTCGTGCATGCACGTGTGCCCCACCAAGGCCACCTTCAAGTCCGAGGACGGGGTGGTGCTGATCGACTGGAACAAGTGCATCGGCTGCAAGTACTGCATGATCGCCTGTCCCTACGGCGTGCGCTTCTACACTGACGAGAAGGCGCTCATCGAGCCCAACATCAAGCAGGTGTTCAAGGGCTCCGGCGACCTGTCCTGGAACCCGCCCTACAAGGGGCCGCAGCAGGACGCGACCCGGGGGGTGGGCATCCAGCCCAACGGCGTGGTATCGAAGTGCACCTTCTGTTACCACAAGATCAGCATGGCGCCGAAGGGCGTGGCGGACCTGGACGAGAGCATCCCGGAGCTGAAGGAGTTCGTGCCGGCCTGCGTGCGCACCTGCGCGCCCAAGGCGCGCTACTTCGGAGACCTGGACAATCCCAACAGCTACGTCAACAAGCTGATCCAGGACAAGAGCGGAGTGCGTCTCCTGGACCATACCGGCAACAAGCCCCAGGTGTATTACCTCTCGGGCGGCGGCGCCGGTGGTTCGACGGTTCCCAGTGGCCGCCAGACGGTGAACAAGGCTTAAGGAGGTAACACACATGGCAACTACTCAAATGCAGGCGCAGGGGCCGATGGGCACGCTGATGCTGACCTCCCTCGGCGGTTTCGTCGTCACCCTGGGGGTGGCCCTGGCCATGCTCATGTCCGGCGGGCACGCTTCCTTCAACACCAGCAGCGACGGCGTCAATTGGGGCCTGCCGGTGGTGGCCTATGTCTTTCTGTCCATGACCTCCACCGGGCTTGCCCTGGTGGCGGCGTTGGCCACCACCTTCGGCCAGAAGGAGTACTACGCGATCACGAAGCGCTGCACCTGGCTTTCCATCGCGACCCTGGTCGGCGGCTTCACCTCCCTGGCGCTGGAGATGGGCCATCCGTTCCGCATGCTGTGGGCCATCCCCATGAACATGCAGATCGTCTCGCCGCTGTTCTGGATGGGCGTGTTCTACCTCATCGCGCTGGTTCTGCTGGTCCTCAAGTTCCAGAAGATGAACGCCGGCGACTGGGACAGCCCCGGAAGCAGGATGATCGGCAACCTGTCCGTGGTGGCCGAGATCCTGGCGCTGGGCATGCTGGGCGCCGCCTTCGGCATGATGGCCATGCGTCCGGCGTGGTACGGCTCCACGGTGCCGCTGTCCTTCCTCCTGGGCGGGGTGACCGCCGGGGCGGCGTTCGCGGTGCTGGCCACCCACCTGGCGCACGGCACGGACCAGGACGGGATGCCGGAGAAGGTGCGCAGCCTGCTGCAGGGCGGGCTGGCGAAGCTGTTCACCGGTGCCACCGCTCTGTACCTGGCCTACATCGGATTCCATACGCTGTCGGGCCTCTGGACCAACGCCGACGGCCTGCAGGTCATGGACCGTATCGTGGCCACCCCCTGGTTCTGGGTCGGAATCATCGGCCTGGTGGTGGCGCTGTTCATCATGCTCTCCCCGGCCCAGCGGTCCAATGGCGCGATGCAAAGTGTCGCGTCGCTGCTGGTGCTGGTGGCGGTTTTCGCCGGCCGCTACGACTACATCATCGGCGGCCAGCTGGTGCCCATGTTCAAGGGCACCTGGGTGCAGGGCCTGGTGGACTACGCCCCGTCCCTGACCGAGTGGATGGTGACCGGCGTCGGCATCTTCCTCACCCTGGCGCTGTTCGCCCTGGGGGAGAGGGCCCTGAACCTGGGGGCGTCGCCGAAGAAATGAGGCACTGGAAGTGGGACGGCGCGGGGGCCCCCTGTCCTCCGGGGTTGCCCGCGCCGGGCGTGAGTTTGGGGCGGGCATTGCCCGCCCCATTTTTGTGATGTCAGAATCCGACCATGACCGACGAAATCGCCAGCGATCGCGCCGACTTCTATCTCTGCCTCGCCCGGGCGTTCCTGACGCCGCGGGAGGAGGCGGCCTGGGACGCCATGCGCGAGTTGCTGCCGGCGGACCTGGAGGAACTCGACCAGGTCCTGGGCTACGGCATCATTGACCAGCTGGCCGCCTACCGCACCGAGGTGTCCCGGGTAGGTTCGGCGGAAGTGCTGCTCCGGACTTACAGTTCCCTGTTCCTGGCGCCTCCGGTGCCGGCGCATATCAACACCGCTGTTTATCTGGATGGCACCATCGGCGGCGGCAGCGTTGCCGAGATGGAGCAGGCCTACCGCGCCTGCGGGGTAGAGCGGGCCGAGGATTTCCGCGACCTTTCCGACCACCTGGGCGTGCAATTGGAATTCGTGGCCTACCTTTACGCCCGGGAGGCTGCCGGCAAGGCCACGGGGCAGGAGACCCGCCTGCCGCTGAAAGGCGGGCACTTCCTGCACGGCTTCGTGGATCGCTGGCTGCCGGGCTTCATCTCCGACCTGGAGCAGGCGGCGGGGGAGCGCGAACTGCAGGCCAACCCCTACCTGCCGCTGGCCAGGATCCTCGAGCGGGCGGTGGCGCGGGACGCGGTGCCCCATCCGGATGCGAAGCCTAGAAGCCGGGCGGAGCGCGCCATGGACAAGGCGCGGGCGAAGCACGCCGAGAAGGGCGTCAACGAGGAGGATCTGCGCAAGATCGAGGCCATCCTGAAGGAAAAGGGCCTGAGCACCGACCATCTCTCCGTTCCCGTGGGGCAGCGCGATGCGACCCAGGGTTGGCAGGCCAAGGTGCCGCCCTCGCCGCGGCGCAAGATGGAGGGATGACGCCCTGGGCGTCGCTGCTGGGGGCCGCCTTGCTGCTCGCGGCCGGGAGCCCGGCCCGGGCCGACGTGGACGTCTCGGAATACCAGACCCGGGCCAAACCCGGATCGGAGCAGGAACAGGCCCGGCTCAAAACGCGCATCGAGGAGGAGGCGCGGCTCGAGGCCGAGCGGGCGCATCAGGAGGCGGAGGAGGAGGCGAAACGCCTCGCCGCCGAGCGCGCCCGGCTTGAGGCGCGCCCGTACCCGGTCAAACTCACCGAGCGGCGCTGCACCCTCTGCCACAACGCCGACAACTACACGCGTAACGGCCACACCTGGCCGGGCTGGCAGGCGGTGGTGCTGCGCATGCAGTACCTCAACCACTGCCCCCTGGAGCCCGGGGAGCGGGCAGTCATCGTTGCTTATCTCGCTGAAACCCATCCCGCGTCCACCGCGGAGGCCCTGCTGGAGTGGAGCGCGCTGGCGGCGGCGCTGCTCCTGCCGCTGGGCGGGGCAGTTGCCTTTGGCGCCTGGCGCCGTCGCCGTTCGCTCAGTCCGACTCCTTGATCCAGCCCAGGATGTCCTCCTTGCGGGGGATGTGGCCGGATGACTTCACTGCTCCGTTGATGACCAGCCCCGGCGTGCCCAGGATCGGGTAGCTCGTGATAGCCGCGATGTCGGTGACCTTGGTGATAGTCGCTGACACGCCGGCTTCCGTCACCGCTTCCCGCGCGAGTTCTTCGAGCCGCCTGCAGCGCGCGCAGCCGGGTCCGAGGATCTTGATTTCCATGGTTCCCCTCCTTGGTTTATCGGGGTGGCAACGGGATCGGATGACGGTGGTTGGAGCGGGCGACGAGCCACAGCACACCGGACAGGGCGGCAAGAAAAGCCGCCAGCATCAGCGCAATGCCCGCGAGGCCGGCGCCGTCCACCCAGGACCCGTATATCAGGCCGGCCAGGGTGCTGAACACCGCCACCCACGCGACATAGGTCCAGGTCCGGGCGCGCCCGATCACCGCAGTGATCATCAGTATGCTCTGCAGGCTCAATTCCGGGTCCGCCATGAGGTAGGCCAGCAGGGGTCCGCGGTGCATGCCAAGGTCCAGGAACATGTTGGCGATGGGCACTTCCACCAGGGTGGGGAAGTACATGAACACGCCGAACAGGACCCCGGTCATGTTTGCGATGACCGTGTTGGCACCGGCCAGGGCCTGGATCCACTCCGGCTGGATGAGCTCGCGCAGCACCCCCACCACGAACACCCCCACCACGAGCAGCGGAAAGATCTGCTTCACGAAACGCCAGGATTCCCAGAGCCACTCCTGCCGCTCGTAACTGTCCAGTTTGCGCAGGCCGAGCCAGGCCGCAGCGGCGAGCAGCAGCGCCACCGCCCCCAGCCGCCCCGGCAACTCGATGGTGAGACCGGAGGGCCCTGGCACCCAGCGCGTCGCAGCCACGCTAAGCGTGACAATCACAAGAGCCAGCAATGCCTGCATCCAAGGGTTGTCCGGATCGGTACGTCGGTCCAGGCCCAGCCAGGCGGCTAGGCCGATGGCGCCCAGCAGCCCGATCAGGATCACACCCTGGATCGAGAGCCCCTCTTTGCCGCGCGTGGGATCGGAGGGAACGAGGGCGTCCAGCCAGGCCTGGATGGCGTAGGTGCCGGAGATGGGCAGGGTCAGGGACGCCCAGGAGCGATTCAGAACATCCAGCTTCAGCGTGCCCGCGAGCAGCAGCCCCGCCAGCGCGAGCAGCAAGAGCAGGGCGGCGCCGCGCATTTTTCCCCTGCCGGCGAATGCGACGTCCTCACCCTGGTCATGCGCCTCGTCGGAGCGGCTGAAGATCAGGGCCATGATCATGCCGATGCCGATGCCGAAAGCGAGGGACAGGAACAGCCGGGCGAAAGCAATGTCCGGCCCGATCGCCACCCCGGTGTAGGACAGGGCGAGGATATTTCCCGCGGGTGCGAAGAACAGGAAGGTGATGGCAGGGCCGAGGCCGGCGCCTTTCTTGTAGATGCCCGCGAACAGGGGAACGATGGTGCAGGAGCAGACCGCCAGCACCGACCCCGCGGCGGCGGCCGCCGGATAGGAGAGGTACTTGGGGGCATGCCGCCCGAGAAGGCGGGTGATGGATTCCTTGGGCACCAGCGCGGAGAGTGCGCCGGCGATGAAGAACGCGGGCACCAGGCACAGCAACACATGGGCCGCCAGATACGCCGCAAGGTTGCCGGCACCGCTCTGAAGCAGGAGAAGGGCGTTCACCTCAGTATGTGAATCTCAAGCCACGCGCATTGCATCATTCCGCGAGCCCCGGGAAACGGCGTGCATGCACGGTTCCCCGGGGAAGCTGCGGTTGACGTCATTCTATCACTTCGATAAATTTGGAAACATGAAAAAGTCAGGTGCGTTAGCGGCGCTGGGGGCCCTGGCCCAGGAAACCCGGCTGGAGCTGTTCCGCCTGCTGGTCCAGTTCGCGCCCGACGGCCTGCCGGCGGGCGAGATCGCCGAGAAGCTGGGCGTCCCGGCACCCACGCTTTCCTTCCACCTCAAGGAGCTGAGCCGGGCGGGTCTCATTGAGTACAGGTCCGAGGGACGGTTTGTGATTTACCGGGCGCGGGTGGACGTGCTGCAGGAACTCATCGGATTTCTCACCGACAACTGCTGTCAGGGCGCGCCCGACCAATGCGCGCCGGCGGCGGTACCGGCTCCGGTTTCAACTTCCAGAAAACGGGCGGTGCGTTGAGGCACGGGCCTTGCGCCGTCTGCTGACCGGACAAATTTGAGCGAGGAAAACATGACCGACCGTGTGTTCAATGTATTGATCCTCTGCACCGGCAACTCGGCGCGGAGCATCCTGGCCGAGGCCCTGATCAACCATCACGGGCGGGGCCGCTTCCGGGCCTATTCGGCGGGGAGCCATCCGGCCGGGAAGGTGAACCCGTTTGCCCTGGAGCTGCTGCAAAAAAACAGGCTGCCGACCCACGATTTGCGCAGCAAGAACTGGGACGAATTCGCGCGGCCCGGCGCGCCGCAGCTCGATTTCGTGATCACGGTATGCGACAACGCGGCGGGGGAGGTGTGTCCCGTCTGGCCGGGACAGCCCATGACCGCCCACTGGGGCATCGAGGACCCCGCCGCGGTGCAGGGCAGCGACGAGGACAAGCGCAAGGCCTTTCTCACGGCTTTCAGCCAACTCATGCGGCGGATTTCCCTGTTCGCCGCCCTGCCTCTGGAGAAGCTGGACCGCATCGCCCTCAAGCAGAAGCTGGACGACATCGGAAGGACCAAGGACAGCGAAGGGGCCGCGCCATGAGCGCCCAGTGCGAGGCGGTGGCGAAGAGCGAGGCGGGCGCTACCCTCGGCTTCTTCGAGCGCTGGCTGACGGTGTGGGTGTTCCTGTGCATCCTGATCGGCATCGGCCTGGGCCAGGTGTTCCCCGGCCTGTTCCGCGGCATCGGCGCTCTCGAGGTGGCCAAGGTCAACATCCCGGTGGGCCTGCTGATCTGGGTGATGATCATCCCCATGCTGATGAAGATAGATTTCGGGGCCCTGCACGAGGTGCGGCGGCACTGGCGCGGCATCGGCGTGACCCTGTTCATCAACTGGGGCGTGAAGCCGTTCTCCATGGCGCTGCTGGGCTGGATCTTCATCCGCCACTTGTTCGCGCCCCATCTGCCGCCGGAGCAGATCGACAGCTACATCGCGGGGCTGATCCTGCTGGCGGACGCGCCCTGCACCGCCATGGTGTTCGTCTGGAGCCACCTGACCCGCGGCGAGCCCAATTTCACGCTCACCCAGGTGGCGCTCAACGACAGCATCATGGTGTTCGCCTTCGCGCCCATCGTGGCTCTGTTGCTGGGGCTCTCCTCCATCATGGTGCCCTGGGACACGCTCTTCATCTCGGTGGTGCTGTACATCGTGATTCCGGTGGCCATCGCCCAGGCCTGGCGGCGGGCGCTGCTGTCCCGGGGCGCGGCGGCATTCCAGGCGGTGCTGGCGCGGATCCAGCCCTGGTCCCTGAGCGCGCTGCTCGCGACCCTGGTGCTGCTGTTCGCGTTCCAGGGCGAGGCCATCATCGCCCAGCCTCTGGTGATCGCGCTGCTGGCCGTGCCCATCGTCATCCAGGTGTTCTTCAACTCGGGGCTCGCCTACGTCTTGAACCGGAGACTGGGCGTGGCGCATTGCGTGGCGGGCCCCTCGGCCCTGATCGGCGCCAGCAATTTCTTTGAGCTGGCCGTGGCCGCCGCCATCAGCCTGTTCGGCTTCCAGTCGGGGGCGGCCCTGGCCACGGTGGTGGGGGTGTTGGTGGAAGTGCCCCTGATGCTGACCGTGGTCAAGGTGGTCAACGGCACCCGGGACTGGTACGAACGCGGCGCATCCGGTTCGGCGGCGGCGTCGCGCTAGTTTCGGGCCGTGGCGCGGCGCCAGCGCCTGCCGTATGCTTGCACTGGGCTTCCGCTTCCGGCCATCCCGATTCAGCTATGCGCTCCGTCCTTCCAGTCCTGGCCGCGGTATTCCTGTTCCCGGGGGTGGCGTGCGCCGGAGGAGCGGGGGCGGCCCCCGCGGTCGCCGTCGCCGCGGACCTGGCGTTCGCGCTTCCCGAGATCGCCGCGGCCTTCAAACGCGACACCGGACGGGAGGTGAAGCTCTCCTTCGGCTCCTCGGGAAACTTCACCCGCCAGATAGCGGAGGGCGCGCCGTTTGAATTGTTCTTATCCGCCGACGAGCGCTATGTAGAACAACTGCAAACCCGGGGCCGGGCCGACGGCGCGGGCGTGCTCTACGGAGTGGGACGCATCGTGCAGTTCGTCCCGAAGGGGTCCCCGGTCAAGGCCGATCCGAAGTTGCAGGACCTGGCGGCGGCGGCGGGCGACGGGCGGCTGAAGAAGCTCGCCATCGCCAATCCCGAGCACGCGCCCTACGGCCGGGCGGCCCAGGAAGCGCTGGAGAGCGCCGGACTGTGGGCGCGCGTGAAGGAGCGGCTGGTGCTGGGGGAGAACGCTTCCCAGGCCGCGCAGTTTGCCTCGGCGGGCGGGGCGCAGGCCGGCATCATTCCGCTGTCGCTCGCCTTGGCGCCTTCCCTGGCCGGACGCGGCAGCCATGCGCTGATTCCGGACACCATGCACCGGCCGTTGCGCCAGCGCATGGTGCTGATCCGGGGCGCAGGCGAGACCGCCCGGGCCTTTTATACCTACCTGCAGCAGCCCGAGGCACGGGCAGTGCTGGAGCGCTACGGTTTCACCCTTACCGATCAGGTTCAAGGTCCAAGGTCCAAGGATCAAGAAACCACGACCGGGGTTCAACGTTGAGCCTTGAGCCTTGAAACTTGAACCTCGATGGACTGGTCCTCGCTTACCCTGTCGCTGAAGCTCGCCGCGTGGACCGTGGTGCTGCTGCTGCCCATGGCGGTGGTGCTGGCGCGGGTGCTGGCCTGGCGGCGCTTCGCCGGCAAGGGGTTGCTGGAAGCGCTGATCGCGCTGCCCCTGGTGTTGCCGCCCACGGTGCTGGGCTACTACCTGCTGGTGAGCTTCGGCGCGGGCTCGGCGCTCGGCGGGGCCTTCGAGGCGCTGGCGGGGCGCCCGCTGGTGTTCACTTTCGAGGGGCTGCTCGCGGCTTCGATCCTGTTCAACCTGCCGTTCGCGGTGCAGCCGGTGCAGCGCGCCTTCGAGGGCGTGCCGAAGGACCTGCGGGAGGCGGCCTGGGTGAGCGGTCTCAGCCGCTGGCAGACCTTCCGCCGCATCGAACTGCCGCTCGCCTGGCCCGGCGTATTGTCGGCCCTGGTGCTCACCTTTGCCCACACTCTGGGAGAGTTCGGCGTGGTGCTGATGGTGGGCGGCAACATTCCTGGTGAGACCCGCACCATCGCCATTGCGATCTACGACCGGGTGCAGGCCTTCGACGACGCCGCCGCGGCCGCCATGTCGGCGCTGCTGCTGGCGTTCTCCTTCGCCGCCATCGGCCTGGTTCACTTCCTCACCCGGCGGGTGGGCTCGCGTCATGGCTGAGGGGCTGCGGCTGCGGCTGCGGCAGCGGGCGCCGATTCCGCTGGACGCGGAGTTCAGCTGCGCGCCCGGGGAATTGCTGGCGCTGGTGGGGCCCTCCGGCAGCGGCAAGTCCACGCTGTTGCGCTGCATTGCCGGGCTCAATCGCGCCGGCGAAGGCCTGGTCGCCTGCGATGGCGAATCCTGGCTCGATACCGCCCGCGGCGTCGATCTGCCGCCGCAGCGGCGCTCGGTGGGGCTGGTGTTCCAGCACTATGCCCTGTTCCCTCACCTTACGGCGCGGCAGAACGTGGAGGTGGCGCTGGGCCACCTGCCGCCGGGCGGGCGGGCGGCAAGGGCGCGGGCTTTGCTGGAGCGCGTCCACCTGGAGGGTCTGGAGTCGCGGCGGCCGGGTGAGCTGTCGGGCGGCCAGCAGCAGCGCGTCGCCCTGGCGCGGGCGCTGGCCCGGGACCCCCGGGTGCTGTTGCTGGACGAGCCGTTTTCCGCGGTGGACCAGGTCACCCGGCGCAAGCTGCACTGGGAACTGGCGCAGCTGCGCCGGGCGGTGAGCGTGCCCATCGTGCTGGTGACCCACGACCTGGACGAGGCGGCGGCGCTGGCGGACGCGATGTGCATCCTGCACCGCGGCGAGACGCTGCAGACCGCGCCGCCCTTCGAGTTGATGGCGCGGCCGCGCAACCCGCTGGTGGCGCGGCTGGTGGACCTGCGCAACGTGTTCGAGGGCGAGGTGAGCAGCCACGATGCCGGGCGCGGCATCACTTACCTGAACTGGCGGAGCCACGCCCTGGAAGCCCGCCATCAGCCGCAGTTCGCCGCGGGCGAAAAAGTGTGCTGGGTAGTTCCCCCGGCCAGCGTCATCCTGCACCGGCGGGACAAGCCGTCCCATGGGGAGCGGGAGAACCCCGTGGCGGGGGCAATCGGGGAACTGGTGGTATTGGGCGAAACGGCGAGCGTCACGATGCTGGTGGACGGCGCCGACTGCCGCCTGACCTTCTCGGTGCCGGCCCATGTGGCGAAGCGCAACGGGCTGGACCGCGGCGGCGAGATCCGGGTGTCCCTGCTGGCCGAGGCCATCCACCTCATGCCCTGGGAACGGCTGGATGGAAACTGATAAGCTGGCACCAGGTTGACTCGGGGGCGGGCATGGGGGCGCAGGCGGTGATCGCGGTGGGAGCGGGGGCGGCGCTGGGAGCCTGGCTGCGCTGGTGGCTGGGCGCGCTGCTCAACCCGCTGCTTCCCGCGCTGCCCCTGGGCACGCTGGCGGCGAATATCGTCGGCGGCTACCTGGTGGGCGTGGCGGTGGAGCTTTTCGTCCACCACGGCGG
>DASTHR010000012.1:0-9263 GCA_035718105.1 Burkholderiales bacterium | reverse complement strand
TCGCCGGGGCGGCCCTGGCGGTATGCGCCTACGGCATTGCCTGGGGCGCCCTGGGCCTGGGGCGCGGCGGTGGCGGCCTCGCGGCTTTCCTGGTGCTGCTGCTGGCGCTGGCGGCGCTGGGCATCCTGGGCGACCTGCTGGAGTCGCTGCTCAAGCGCCAGGCGGGGCTGAAGGACAGCGGCCGGATCCTGCCGGGGCACGGTGGTATACTCGACCGCATCGATGCGCTGACCGCTGCGCTGCCTGTCGCGGCCCTGGTCGCTCTCCATTTCTGAACTCCGCATGCGCACTCCCCAACGCATAACGGTTCTCGGCTCCACGGGTAGCATAGGGATGAGCACCCTGGACGTGGTGGCGCGTCATCCCGGGCGGTTCCGGGTTTTCGCGCTCACGGCGCACAAGCGGTTCGAGCTCCTGGCCGAGCAGTGCCTGCAGTTCCGCCCCCGCTACGCCGTGCTGCTGGAGGAGGCCCTCGCCCCCGCGCTGCGTCAACGTCTCGACTCCGCCGGCTGCGCCACCGAGGTGCTCTGCGGCGCGGCAGCGCTGGAGGGGGTCGCGGCCGACCCGGAGGTGGACACGGTGATGGCCGCTATCGTGGGCGCCGCGGGCCTCGGTCCCGCCCTGGCGGCGGCCCGCGCCGGCAAGCGGGTGCTGCTGGCGAACAAGGAAACCCTGGTGATGGCGGGGGGGGTGTTCATGGACGCCGTCTCGCGCCACGGCGCCGAGCTGCTCCCCATAGACAGCGAGCACAATGCCATCTTCCAGGTGTTGCCGGCGACGCGGAGCGGCGGTTTGCGGGGAACCGGCGTGCGGCGCATCCTGCTCACGGCGTCCGGCGGGCCTTTCCGCAGCGCCACCCGGGAGGTGATCGAGGCGGCGACCCCCGAGCAGGCCTGCACCCATCCCAACTGGTCCATGGGGCGCAAGATTTCCGTGGACTCCGCGACCATGATGAACAAGGGCCTCGAGGTGATCGAGGCCCACTGGCTGTTCGGGGCCACCGCGGACCAGATCGAGGTCGTGGTGCATCCCCAGAGCATCGTGCATTCCCTGGTGGAGTACGTGGACGGCTCGGTGCTGGCGCAGCTCGGGAACCCGGACATGCGCACGCCCATCGCCTACGCCCTGGGATACCCGGAGCGCATCGAGGCCGGCGTGGGATCCATGGACCTGGTGCGCATCGGCAGCCTGCAGTTCGAGGCCCCCGACCTCGAGCGCTTTCCCTGCCTGGCTCTGGCCTACGATGCCCTGCGCCGCGGGGGCGCGGCGCCCGCCGTGCTCAACGCCGCCAACGAGGTGGCGGTCCAGGCCTTTCTCGACCGCCGCATCCCCTTCCTTGCGATCCCGGAGATGATCCGCCACGTCCTGGCCACGCCGGTGCCCGGGCGCGGGGACACCCTGGAGCAGGTGCTGGAGGCGGACCGGGCGGCCCGCCAGGCGGCGACGCAGTGGATGGAGTGCCTGGCGTGAACGTCGGGGCGCGCGCGCGTTCGAAGCATCCATGAACCTGATTCACACCCTCCTTTCCTTCGTCCTCGCGCTGGGGATCCTGATCTTCGTCCACGAGCTGGGGCACTACCTCGTGGCGCGCTGGTGCGGCGTCAAGGTGCTGCGCTTCTCGGTGGGTTTCGGCAAGGCGCTGGTCATGCGGCGGGTGGGGCGCGACGGGACCGAGTGGGTGATCGCGGCCTTCCCGCTGGGCGGCTACGTGAAGATGCTGGACGAGCGCGAGGGCGAGGTGGCGCGCGGGGACCTGCCGCGCGCCTTCAACCGCCAGTCGGTGCAGAAGCGCTTCGCCATCGTCGCGGCGGGGCCGCTCGCGAATTTCCTGCTGGCGATCCTGCTCTACTGGGGACTCTACATTCATGGGGTCCCGGGCATGAAACCGGTGCTGGGCCCGGTGCCGGAGGCAAGCGCGGCCGCCGCCGCGGGTTTCCGCGAGGGCGACACCATCTCCCGGGTGGGCGACACGGCGGTGGCGACCTGGAGCGACGCGCGCTGGGTGCTGCTCAAGCATGCCGTGGGGCGCAGTGCCGTGGAAATCGAGGTGCAGGACGAAACCGGCCGCCGCCTGTCCCGCCGGCTTGAACTTTCGGGCCTGGGGTCCGGCGAGCTGGACGGGGATTTCATCCGCGAGCTTGGGCTGACGGTGTTCCAGCCGCTGGTGCGGCCGGTGATCGGAAAGGTCATGGGCGGATCCGCGGCCGAGCGTGCCGGACTGCAGCCCGGGGACGAGATCCTCGCCCTGGACGGAAATCCCGTCGGGCGCTGGGAGGAGCTGGTGCGCGCGGTGCGGGAGGCGCCGGGGCGCACGCTGGAGGTGGAACTGCGCCGCGGCGGCAAGGACATGGCGCTGGAGGTCACGCCCGACGCGAGCGGCGCGCCCGGCAAGGCCGTGGGCAGGATCGGAGTGGGGCCCGAGGTGGACCCGGCGCACCTGGAGCGCTTGATGGTCCAGGTGCGCTACGGGCCGGTGCAGGCGCTGGGCCGGGCGCTGGACAAGACCTGGGAGACCTCGGTGTTCAGCCTGCAGGTGATGTGGAAGATGATCACCGGGGAGGTGTCCTGGAAGAACGTGAGCGGCCCCATCACCATCGCCGATTATGCGGGGCAGTCGGCGCAGATGGGCTGGATCTATTACGTGGTGTTTCTGGCCTCCATCAGCATCAGCCTGGGAGTGCTGAACCTGCTGCCCATCCCCTTATTGGACGGGGGGCACCTGATGTATTATATGGTCGAGTTGGCGCGGGGTAGCCCGCTCTCCGAAAAGGCCATGGAAATCGGGCAGCAGGTGGGGATTGCCCTGCTGTTCACTCTGATGGCCTTTGCCATTTATAACGACATCAACCGTCTCTTGTCGGGCTGACTGCGTAATGCTCAAAAAGGCTCTTGCGGCCTCCATCGCGGCGATGTTCACGAGCGGTGCCTGGGGCGCGGAACCGTTCGTGGTGAAGGACATCCGGGTCGAAGGCATCCAGCGCACGGAGGCAGGCACGGTGTTCAGTTATCTCCCGCTCAAGGTGGGCGACACCCTGGACGACCAGAAGGCGGCGCAGGCAGTCAAGGCGCTTTTCGCCACCGGCTTCTTCAAGGACGTCCGGCTGGAGGCGGAGAACGGCGTCCTGGTGGTGATTGTCGAGGAGCGCCCCGCCATCTCCCAGATCGACATCGTCGGCGCCAAGGAGTTCGAGCCGGAACAGCTGCGCAACGCACTGAAGAGCACCGGTCTCGCCGAGGGGCGCATCCTGGACAAGTCGCTGCTGGAGAAGGCCGAGCAGGAACTCAAGCGCCAGTACCTGAGCCGGGGTCGTTATGGGGCCAGCGTCACCACCACCGTGACTCCCCTGGACCGCAACCGGGTTTCAGTCACCTTCACCATCAGCGAGGGTGACGTCGCCAAGATCCGGCAGATCAACATCGTCGGCAGTCAGGCGTTCAAGGAGAAAGACCTGCTGGACCTGTTCGTGCTTTCCACGCCGAACTGGCTCAGCTGGTACACCAAGAACGACCAGTACTCGAAGCAGAAGCTCTCGGCGGACCTGGAGACGCTGCGCTCCCACTACCTCAACGCCGGCTACCTCGAGTTCGCCGTGGACTCGACCCAGGTCTCGATCACGCCCGACAAGCGCGACATCTACATCACCATCGCCATCACCGAGGGGCAGAAGTACAAGGTGAGCGACGTGAAGCTGGCGGG
This sequence comes from Burkholderiales bacterium, assembly GCA_035718105.1. Classification (GTDB taxonomy): domain Bacteria; phylum Pseudomonadota; class Gammaproteobacteria; order Burkholderiales; family UBA6910; genus UBA6910. Next base: position 5,566 of record DASTHR010000012.1, on the reverse strand, counting down.
CGACCTGCTGGTGCCGGAGGATGAACTGCGCAAGCTGATCCAGATCAAGCCCGGCGAGACCTTCTCCCGGGAGCGGCTGACGGAATCCACCAAGATGATCAGTGACCGCCTGGGGGACGAGGGCTATGCCTTCGCCAACGTCAATGCGGTGCCGGAACTCGATCGGGAAAAGCAGGAGGTGGCGTTCACCCTGTTCGTCGATCCCGGGCGCCGCGTCTATGTGCGGCGCATCAACATCGCCGGCAACACCCGCACCCAGGACCACGTGATCCGCCGGGAATTCCGGCAGATGGAAAGCGCCTGGTATTCAGGCGAAAAGATCAACAATTCCAAGCGCCGCGTGGACCGTCTGGGCTACTTCAAGGAGGTCAACGTCGAGACCCCCGCGGTCACCGGGACCACCGACCAGGTCGATGTGAACCTGAGCGTTGTGGAAAAGCCCACGGGCGCGCTGATGCTGGGTGCGGGCTTCTCCTCCAGCGAGGGCATCGTGCTGAACGCCTCCATCAGCCAGGCCAACTTCCTGGGCACCGGCAATTTCGTGTCCCTGCAGATCAACTCCGGCGACGTCAACACGGTCTACGCCCTTTCCTTCACCAATCCCTACTGGACGGTGAACGGGGTGAGCATCGGCTACGACCTGTACAAGCGCGACCTCGATTCCACCGACCTCGCCGTGGGCGCGTATACCACGTCCACCCTGGGCGCGGCGGTGCGCTTCGGCTACCCCCTCGGGGAGACGGACAGCATTTTCTTCGGTCTGGGCTACGAGAAGACCGACATCGGCCTGTTCGCCGACAGCCCTCCGCGCTACGTCCAGTTCGTAAACGATTTCGGCAGTTCGGTGGACAGCCTGCCCGGCACCCTGAGCTGGGCGCGGGACCGCCGGGACAGCGCCATCTACACCACCAGCGGCACGGTGCAGAAGGCATCGGCCGAGGTCGGCATGCCCGGCTTCGATCTCACGTACTACAAGTTGAATTATCAGGTTCAGTGGTATTATCCGATCACTCGGGATTTCATCCTGCATCTCAACGGGGAAATCGGCTACGCGGACGGTTACGACGACAAGGCGCTGCCGTTCTTCAAGAACTTCTACGCCGGCGGGATTTCCTCGGTTCGGGGTTACGAGGCCGGCACCATCGGTCCAAAGGACATCTTCGGCGACGCCCTGGGCGGCAACGAGCGCTACATCTTCAGTGCCGAGGTGCTGTTCCCGGTACCGGGGCTGCGGGGCGACAAATCCACCCGGATGGGAGTGTTCTTCGATGCCGGAATGGTGCGGAACAACCAGGTGACCGACGCCGTTTTCGATGAAGAGTCCCTGCGTTATTCGGTCGGACTGGTGGGGTTCTGGATCTCTCCTTTCGGCCCCCTGAAATTCGCCGTCGCTTATCCGATCAACCCGTCGGAGCTGGACAAGACACAGTCCTTCCAGTTTCAGGTGGGATCCACATTTTAGGCAGGAGATTGGCCGTGATTCGAGCTCGCTTGACTTCCCTGTTCTCAAGGCGCGGCGCCGGGGCAATCCTATCGCTCGGCCTGCTCGCCGCGTTTCCGCTCACCGCGCCCGCGGCGGAGGCGCTCAAGATCGGCTTCGTGAACACCGAGCGCGTCCTGCGAGAGGCCGCCCCTGCGCAGCGGGCGCAGAAGAAGCTGGAGAAGGAGTTCCAGCCCCGCGACCAGGAGCTGCAGAAGATGGACAAGCAGGTCAAGGACCTCCAGGGCCAGCTCGAGAAGGAGGGCATGACCATGCAGGAGTCGGATCGGCGCAAGAAGGAGCGCGATCTCGGCGAGCTGACCCGGGAGTTCCAGCGCAAGCAGCGCGAGTTCCGCGAGGATCTGAACCTGCGCCGCAACGAGGAACTGGCCGGGGTGCTGGAACGCGCCAACAAGGTCATCCGCGGCATCGCGGAGCAGGACAAGTACGACCTGATCCTGCAGGAGGCGGTATACGTGGGCACCAAGATCGACATCACCGACAAGGTGCTCAAGGCGCTGGCCGCGGATAAATGACGCCGCGGCGGCCGACCCGGTCGGGCGCGCGCCCGCAACTGCGTGACCTTGCGCGTCCGGCGGTGAACCCATGAGCGGTCCCGCGGGCTACCGCCTGGGGGAGCTTGCCGAGCGGTGCGGAGGCGAGGTGGTCGGTGACGCCGGCGTCGTGATCAGCCAGGTGGCGCCCCTGCACCGCGCGGGACCGCGGGAAATCGGTTTCGTCTCACGGGCGGCTTTCCGCGAGCAGCTCACCGGCACCCGCGCCGGAGCGGTCATCATCCCCCCGGAATTGCGAGAGCGCTGCGGGATTCCCCGCATCGTCACCGCCGACCCCTACGCCTGCTTTGCCCGGGTCTCGGCGCTGCTCAACCCCCCCGCGCCGGTGGTGCCCGGCGTGCACCCGACGGCGCTCATCGACGAGGGCGCGAGCGTCGCGCCGGGCGCGAGGGTCGGAGCCGGCGCCCGCATCGGCCGGGGCGCCAGCATCGGCGACGCGACGCTGGTGGCGGAGGGCTGCAGCGTCGGCGAGGACGTCCGCATCGGGGCCGGCTGCCGGCTTCACCCCGGGGTCGTGATCTACCCGGGTTGCGTGCTGGGTGACCGGGTGGTGGCGCACGCCGGCGCCGTGATCGGGGCGGACGGGTTCGGTTTCGCGCCGTCGAAGCAGGGCTGGATCAAGATTCCCCAGATCGGACGGGTGGTGATCGGCGACAACGTCGAGATCGGAGCCAACACCACCATAGACCGCGGCACCATGGACGACACCGTGATCGAGGAGGGTGTCATCCTGGACAACCAAATCCAGGTGGGCCACAACTGCCGCATCGGGGCCTTCACCGCCATCGCCGGCTGCGCCGGCATTGCCGGCAGCACCCGCATCGGCAAGCGATGCCTGATCGGGGGTGCGGCCATGATAGGCGGCCACCTGGAGATTGCCGACGACGTGGTGATCTCGGGCGCCAGCGCCGTGCCCGGGACGGTGGACAAGGCGGGGCAGTACACGTCCATCTACCCGCTGGCGCCGCACCGGGAATGGCTCCGGACCACGGCCCAGGTGAAGCAGATCGAAAAACTGGCGGAGCGCGTGCGCCAGCTGGAGCAAAAGCTCGCGGACATCGAGGGGAGCGAACAATGACCGCCATAGACGTCGAGGAAATCCGGCAGTACCTGCCGCACCGCTACCCCTTTCTCCTGGTTGACCGCGTGATCGCCTTCGATCCGGGCAAGGAAATCACGGCGGTCAAGTGCGTCACGGTGAACGAGCCCTTCTTCCAGGGCCATTTCCCCAGCCATCCGGTGATGCCGGGCGTGCTGATCCTGGAGGCCATGGCGCAGGCGGCAGCGATTCTCTCTTTCAAGACCCACGAGCAGAAGGTGGACGACGACTCCATCTACTACCTGGTGGGCATCGACGGCGCCCGCTTCAAGCGGCCCGTGGTGCCCGGCGACCGGCTGATCCTCAAGGCGCAGCTTGAGCGTTTCGTGAAGGGGATATGGAAGTACGCCTGCCGGGCGGAGGTGGACGACCAGCTATGCGCCGAAGCCACCATCCTTGCCATGCGGCGGGGTCGCTCATGATCCACGCCACTGCCGTCGTCGATCCCCGTGCCCGCCTGGCTCCGGAGGTCGAGGTCGGACCCTACGCGGTCATCGGCCCCGATGTCGAGATCGGACAGGGCTGCCGAATCGGCCCCCACGCCGTCATCACGGGCCATACCCGGATCGGGCGCGACAACCGCATTTTCCAGTTTGCGTCCGTGGGGGACGCGCCCCAGGACAAAAAGTACCGGGGAGAAGCGACCCGCCTGGAGATCGGCGACGGCAACATCATTCGGGAGTTCTGCACCCTCAACACCGGCACGGTGCAGGGCGGGGGCCTGACCCGCATCGGAGATGACAACCTGTTCATGGCCTATGCCCATGTCGCCCACGACTGCGTCGTGGGCAGCCACACGGTATTTGCCAACTGCGCCACCCTCGGCGGGCACGTGCGCATCGACGACTGGGTGATCCTGGGCGGCTTCACCGCGGTACACCAGTTCTGCCATATCGGTGCCCACGTGATGACCGGGGGCGGCAGCATGATCGTCAAGGACGTGCCGCCGTACATGAAGGTGGCCGGCTCCTTCGCCCAGGCCCACGGCATCAACGCCGCGGGACTCAAGCGCCGCGGGTTCAGCGCGGACGCCCTGGCCGGCATCAAGCGCGCCTACAAGACCGTCTATCGCTCCGGCCTGACCCTGGAGGAGGCGAAGCGGACCCTGGAAGAGCAGGTGGCCGAGTGCCCCGAGGTGGCCCCGTTCCTGGAATTCTTCGCCGACGCCTCGCGCGGCATCATCCGTTGAGGCGCCCTCGATGCCGAGGAGCGGGAGTGTGCGCGTTGGCATCGTGGCGGGTGAAGCCTCGGGGGACCTGATCGGCAGCCATCTGGTCGAGGGGTTGCGGCGGATGGTACCGGACGTCGAGTTCCTGGGCATCGGCGGCGGACGCATGCAGGCGGCCGGGGTGCAGTCGCTCTATCCCATGGAAAAGCTCTCGGTGCGAGGCCTGGTCGAGGTGCTCGACAACCTGCGCGAGATCCTCGCCATCCGCCGGGCACTCATCCGCCGCTTCATCGAGGATCCGCCGGACCTTTACGTCGGCGTGGACGCCCCGGACTTCAACCTCGGGGTCGAGGCCAAGCTGCGGGCGGCGGGCATACCGACGGTGCAATACGTGGGGCCCGCGGTATGGGCCTGGGGACTGCACCGGGTGGAGAAAGTGAAGCGCTCCGTGGATCGGCTGCTGTCCATTTTTCCCTTCGAGCCAGCGATCTACGAGCAGGCCGGCGTGCCGGTGACCTACGTGGGGCACCCGCTGGCGGACATGATCCCGGAGAACCCCGACCGCGAAGCGGCCCGGGAGCAGATGCGCCTGCCCCTGGACGCGCCGGTGGTGGCGCTGCTGCCGGGCAGTCGTCGCGCCGAGCTCAAATACATGGCCGACCTGTTCGTGAACACGGCGCGGCTGCTCTGGGAGCGCGTGCCGGGGATCCGCTTCCTGGTGCCCCTGGTCACCCGCGAGACCCGCGCCATGTTCGAGGAGGCGCTGTTCCGCAACAACGCCCATGACGTTCCCATCACGCTGCTGTTCGGCCATGCCCAGGAGGCCATGACCGCAGCCGATGGCGTGATCGCGGCGTCCGGCACGGCGACCCTGGAGGCGGCGCTGCTCAAGCGCCCCATGGTGATTACCTACAAGCTCGCCTCCCTCACCTGGTGGATATCCCGGCGCAAGGCCTATACGCCGTGGGTAGGCCTGCCAAACATCCTGGCGGGGGAAGGGCTGGTGCCGGAATTCCTGCAGGATGACGCGACCCCCGAGAACCTGGCCTCGGCGCTGATCAGCATGGTGTCCGACGAACGGCGTGTGCGCCGTCTCGAGGAGCGGTTCACCGAGATCCACCAGCTGCTGCGGCGTAACACCGCGGAGCAGGCGGCGCTGGCGGTCCTGCCCCTGCTGGAGCGGAGGCTGGCGGCATGAGCACCGCGCGTATCGTCTGCGGCGTGGACGAGGCCGGGCGCGGGCC
>DASTHR010000011.1:0-2105 GCA_035718105.1 Burkholderiales bacterium | reverse complement strand
AGCTGATGTCGGTGTCGGACGACCTGATGTGGCGCTACCTGGAGCTGCTGTCCTTCGAACCGCTGTCCGTGATCCGCGGCTGGAAGCGGGAGGTGGCGGAAGGGCGCAATCCCAGGGACATCAAGGTCCTGCTGGCGCAGGAGATCGTGGCGCGCTTCCATGGCAAGAACGCTGCGGAAGAGGCGCTGGCCGACTTCGAGGCGCGCTTCCGCCAGCATGCAATCCCCGAGAACATTCCCGAGGTCAGCCTTCCGGCAGGCGCCGAGGGCATGGGCATTGCCCAGGTGCTGAAGCGGGCCCAGCTCACTGCCAGCACTTCCGAGGCCCTGCGCATGATCGAGCAGGGCGGGGTGCGCCTCAACGGCGAGAAGCTGAGCGACAAATCCCTCAAGCTCGTGGCCGGCGACACCGCCGTGCTTCAGGTGGGGCGTCGCAGGTTCGCCCGGGTCCGCCTGTCCTGATCCGATGCCGTTCGTTCCGCGGGCCGCCCGCGGGATCGGTTCGAACCTCCCATGACTCCCCTCGCATTCACTGTGCTGCGCCGGCTGGCCGATGGCGAGTTCCATTCCGGCGAGGCCATCGCGCGGGAGCTTGGAATCAGCCGCGGCAGCGTATGGAATGCGCTGCACGCGGCGGAACAGGCGGGGGTGAGGACCTTCAAGCTGCCCGGGCGTGGCTACCGCCTGGCGCATCCGGTGGACTGGCTGGATGCCGCCCGGGTGCGGGAGGCCATGGGGGACGCGTCGCGGGTGCTGACCCTGGAGATGATTGACCAGGCGGAATCCACCAGCAGCCTGCTCCTGGAGCGCTGCGCGGCCGGGGAGCGCCACGGCCTCGTGCTCGCGGCGGAGCTTCAGAGCGCCGGACGCGGGCGCCGTGGTCGCGGCTGGCATTCCGCGCTGGGCGAGGGGCTCACCTTTTCCCTGCTGTGGCGATTTTCCCGGGGGCCGGCGGGGCTCGCGGGGCTCAGCCTGGCGGTGGGCGTTGCCCTGGCGAGGGCCTGCGATGCCCTTGGCGTCGAGGGTATCCGCCTCAAGTGGCCCAATGACGTGGTGCACGGGGCGGGAAAGCTCGCCGGCACCCTGATCGAGGTTCAGGGCGAAATGCAGGGGCCGAGCTGGGCGGTGATCGGGATCGGCATCAACCTGCGCCTTGCCCCCGAATCCCGCTCCCGCATCGACCAGCCGGTCGCCGATCTGGCGTCTCTGGCGCCCGAGCTGCCCGCGCGCAGCCGGGTACTGGGCGTGGTGCTCGATCATGTGGCGCAGGTCCTGTCCGCTTTCGAGGCGGGCGGGTTCGCGGTCCAGAGGGAGGAGTGGACCCGGCGCCATGCCTTCCAGGACCGCAAGGTTGCTGTGCTGCTTCCGGGTGGCGGGACGCTCGAGGGCGTCGCGCGCGGCGTGGAGGAGGACGGATCGCTGCTGCTGCAGACGCCGTCGGGAATGCGCCGGCTGTTCGGCGGCGAAGTGAGCTTGCGGGAGCGCGCGTGATCATCCTCGCGGTGGATGCCGGCAACACCCGCATCAAGTGGGGACTGCACGATGGCAGCGCCTGGAAGGCGACGGGCGCGGTCCCCCACGCCGACCGGGACCAGCTTGCCGCGGCCTGGTCAGGGCTGGATGCGCCGGAGCGCATCGTCGTGTCCAACGTCGCCGGCGACAGGGCCGGGAGCTTCCTGCGCGGCGGCTTCGGCGACTGGGACGCGGAGCAGCTCTGGGTCCGCTCGCGGGCGGAGCAGTGCGGGGTGCGAAACGCCTATCTTGATCCGGGTCAGCTCGGTAGCGATCGCTGGGCGTCATTGATCGCCGCCCGCCGTCTCGAGGCCGGCCCCTGCCTGGTGGTGACCGCGGGCACGGCACTGACCGTTGACGCGCTGTCCGGGGGCGGATGTTTCCTAGGCGGCATCATCGTGCCGGGTGTCGGGCTGATGAAGCGGGCCCTGGCAGGCAATACCGCGGGATTGCGCGAGGAGCCGGGCGCCGTCCAGGACTTTCCTCGCAGCACCGCCGATGCCATCGAGAGCGGCGCCGTCCAGGCGCTGGCGGGCGCCGTCGAGCGCATGGCCGCGCTGCTCGCGGCGCGCAGCCGCGCCGCGCCCGCCTGCC
>DASTHR010000010.1:0-20583 GCA_035718105.1 Burkholderiales bacterium | reverse complement strand
GCCATCGCCCGCCTGAGCCAGGCGGGCTACCGGGTGGTGGTGGCCACCAACCAGTCCGGTATCGGACGCGGGCTGCTGGACATGGGCACGCTCAACACCATCCATGACAAGCTCAACCGTGCGCTGTCGCCTCTCGGGGGCCGCATCGACGCGTTCTTCTTCTGCCCCCACGGAGCGGAGGCAGGCTGCGGCTGCCGCAAGCCCGCCACCGGGATGTTCGAGGAGATCTCCCGCCGCCTGGGCGCGGAACTCGAGGGCGTCCCGGCGATCGGTGACTCCCTGCGCGACCTTCAGGCGGCGGAATCAGCGGGCGCCCAGCCGGTGCTGGTGCTCACCGGCAAGGGCCGCCGCACCCTGGACGGCGGGAACCTGCCCCCGTCCACGCGCGTCTTCGACAACCTGGCCGAGGCCGTGGACGCGCTGCTTTCCTGATCCCGGCGCCGCTGCGGATTTCGCTGACTCCCGTATCTGACGATGACCTGGCTTCGCTCGGCGCTGTTCACGCTGCTCCAGATCATCATCACTCCGCTGTTCTCGTTGCTGGCGCTGCTCACCTACCCGCTGCCACCGCAGGGGCGCTATCGCGTCATCAGGCAATGGGCAAACCTGTTCATGTGGCTCGCGAAGGTGGTGCTCGGCATCCGCTACCGGGTTCTGGGCGCGGAGCGCATTCCGGAAGTAGCCAGCATCGTGCTTGCCAAGCACCAGTCGGCCTGGGAAACCATGGCGTTCCAGCAGATCTTTCCGCCGCAGGTGTGGGTGCTCAAGAAGGAACTGCTGCGCATCCCCTTCATCGGCTGGGGACTGGCCATGACCAGTCCCATCGCCATCGACCGCGACGCCGGGCGCAAGGCCCTCAAGCAGACCCTGCAACAGGGCCGCGAGCGTCTGGACTGGGGTTTCTGGGTGGTGATATTTCCCGAGGGCACGCGGGTGGCGCCGGGGACCCGCGGCAAGTATCAGATCGGCGGTGCGTGGCTCGCCGTCCACACCGGCGCACCCGTGGTGCCGGTGGCCCACAACGCCGGGGAGTTCTGGGGCAAGAACGCGTTCCTCAAGCGGCCCGGCACCATCACCGTCAGCATCGGCGAGCCCATCGATCCCAAGGGCCTGAACGCCCAGGAGCTCACCGCCCGGGTCGAAGCCTGGATCGAGGGCGAAATGGAGAGAATCAGCAGCGTGAGGAGCAGTTCGTGAGGCCTGTCCGGAGCAAACCCGACGCAGTCTCGTCGAAGCTTCGGACCCCCCGTGGCGCGCCGCTGGGGGCGGTCGCGGAAAGCGAGGCCCATCGCGTGAATCTGCGCGGGCGGGAGGTAAGCTTCGAGCTGGTTCGCTGCCGGCGCCGCAGCATCGGCTTCAAGGTGGACGAGCGCGGTCTCACGGTGCGCATGCCCCTGCGCGCCTCGCGCCGCTGGCTCGCCGCCGCCCTGCAGGAGCACTCCGGATGGATACTCGCCAAGCTCGATGCGTGGAGCCGCCGCCCCAAACCGCCTGCCTGGGACGGCGCCGGCGTGTTCCCGCTGCTGGGCCGGGAGTATGTCCTGGCACCGGGTCCAGACGGCGGCCTGCGCATGGAACCCCTGAATGGCGGGCAGCATCCGCTGCCCTTCGCCCAGGGCCTGCCCGCGGTGGAGGTGGCGGCCATCGTCGGCGCCTGGTACCGGGCGCAGGCCCTGACCTGCTTTCGCGAGCGCGTCGCCGAGTACGCGCCCCGCCTCGGGCTCACCCCGCCGCCCGTGCGCGTGTCCAGCGCACGCACCCAGTGGGGCAGCTGCAGCCGGGCTGGCGGCATCGGCCTCAACTGGCGGCTGGTGCTGTTCCCGATGCGGCTGGTGGATTATGTGGTGGCCCACGAACTCGCGCACCTCATCGAGATGAACCACTCGCCGGCCTTCTGGCGCACCGTCGAGCGCATCTGCCCCGATTACCGGCAGGCGCGCCGCGACCTGGCCGCGCTCGGCTGAAGGGCGCGGATCCGGCGTGCTACCATTCGCGACCATGTTCCGCGCCGCTGTCCTTTCCGCCACCGTCATTGCCGCGCTGCTGCTCCAGGGCTGCGGCATCAAGGGCCCGCTGCAGCATCCTTCCGAACCGCCCGCCAAGAAACAGCAGTCGGTCCCCGCCCCATGAGCCCATTCCAGCGCCGCAACGGCGAACTGCACGCCGAGGATCTGCCCCTCTCCCGCATCGCGCAGGAGTTCGGCACACCCACCTACGTTTACTCCCGGGCCGCGCTGGAACAGGCCTGGCTGGCGTTCGAGCGCGCCCTGGCGGGCCGCGATCACCTGATCTGCTACGCGGTGAAGGCCAACTCCAACCTCGCGGTCCTCGATGTCTTTGCCCGCCTCGGCAGCGGCTTCGACATCGTCTCCGGCGGGGAACTGGCACGGGTGCTGGCCGCCGGCGGCGACCCGCGGAAGGTGGTGTTCTCCGGGGTGGGCAAGACCGCCGCCGAGATGCGTGCCGCGCTTGAAGCCGGCATCCTCTGCTTCAACGTCGAGTCGGCGCCGGAACTGGAGCGGCTCAACGCGGTCGCCGGCGAGGCCGGGCGGCGCGCCCCGGTGAGCATCCGCGTCAACCCCGACGTGGATCCCAAGACCCACCCCTACATCTCCACCGGACTGCGCCAGAGCAAGTTCGGGGTTCCTTACTCCGAGGCGCGGGCGCTGTACCGGCGGGCGGCGGCGCTGGCCCACCTGGAGGTGACGGGAGTGGATTGCCACATCGGGTCCCAGCTCACCGAAATTCCCCCTTTCGTCGAAGCCCTGGAGAAGATCCTGGAACTCGCCGACGGCCTGGAGCGCGACGGGATCGCAATCTCCCACCTCGACCTCGGCGGCGGGCTGGGCATCCGCTACCAGGACGAGGAACCGCCCGCCGTGGCGGACTACGCCCGCGCCCTGTTCCGGGCCCTGGGCTCCCGGCCCCAGAAGATCCTGGTGGAGCCGGGTCGGGCATTGGTGGGCAATGCGGGGCTCCTGCTCGCCCGCGTCGAATACCTCAAGCACGGCGACGAGAAGAACTTCGCGGTGGTGGACGCAGCCATGAACGACCTCATGCGCCCCGCCCTCTATGATGCCTTCCACGATATCGTCGCGGCGAAACAGGACTCCGGGCCCTACGGCGTGTTCGATGTGGTGGGGCCGGTGTGCGAGACGGGCGACTTTCTCGGCCACGGGCGGCGCCTCGCGGTGGCGCCGGGAGACCTCGTGGCAGTGCTCTCGGCCGGTGCCTACGGCATGAGCATGAGCTCCAACTACAACACCCGACCGAGAGCGGCGGAGGTGCTGGTGGACGGAGCGCGCGCCCATCTCGCGCGCCGCCGCGAGAGCGTCGAGGAGCTTTTCTCCCTCGAGCGGCGACTCCCCTGAGCGTCGCTTCGCCGTGTCGGCGCGACGCGTTGCGGCGCGTGTGTGGCATCCGCGCAAACGCGCCGCACGTCCCTTGAAAAAACGCAAAAAATGTGTTGAGTATTTTTTTTGATGTGCATAGAATGAGCCCACCGAGCGGCAGCCATCACGGTGATCACGGTCTCCGTGAGAAGTCCGAGGAGGAAAAAAAACCCGGACATGGATGCTTCGGGAGTACGGCGAAAGCCGGACGCAAACAAAACCTGTCGCAAACTTTGAAAAGGAGTACATGATGGCTACTGCCAAGAAAGCTACGGCGAAGAAACCCGCCGCCAAGAAGCCCGCCGCCAAGAAGACTGCGGCCAAGAAGCCTGCTGCGAAGAAGACCGCGGCGAAGAAAACCGCCAAGAAGAAGTAAGGCCTGAAGCCGGCTTCAAGCCGGCGATGGACTCGAGGGCGGCTGATCCAGCCGCCCTTTTCATTTGCGCTGTTGCCCTCTCCCTCGCCCCCGGTCATCAGCCGCGCGACACCTGCCGCTTCCGCTCGCGCCACCCGGCGTGAAGTCCTTCACAAAGCCGTCACCGCCCGTCGCGCGCAGCGCAACGGCCGTCGGCCCGCAGCCTCGCGATGCCCGAAATATTGCTATACAGGAATCGTGGAACGGGAATGACCGGATCGGGGAGGGATAGATATGGACCTCGGCCAAGTTATGGTGCACGGGCTGACCGGCCTGGGTTACATCCTGCTTGTGGTCGCGGCGGCGGTGCTGCCGCCCTACTGGGTCATGAAGGCCGAGTGGCGCAAGCTCCGCGACGGCGACTACCTCCGGGAGACCGGCGTATTCATCCGCAAGCTTGCCGCCCTGGACGCGGTGGCCGAGGTGATCGGCCGCTACAACGGCACCGACATCTACCGCTATGTGGTGTTCAAGGGCATGCGCTACGATTTCGACCACATCGTGCCCACGCACCTGCCGCGGGAGGTCCGCGAGCGCGAACTGTTCCTGGAGCCCGGAGTGGTCTACGTTACCCGCTAGCTGTCCGGACCGGACTAAAAAAAGGGCGTCCCGCGGGACGCCCTTATGTTTCCCGGGGAGGCGGTCAGGGCAGTGTGACCGGAGTGGTGAAAACGTAATCGCGCGCCTTCACCGGGGTGTGGCATCCGAAGCATTCCTGGACGAACGCCGCGTCCTTGCCATAGGGCTTCTGCTCCGCGCCCAGCCAGCGCGCGAAGCCCCAACCGCCAGTGGCTTCGTACTGCTTCGCGTCCTTGATCATGAACTCGGCGTGGACGAAGGCTCCCGGTACCGTGGCCGCCGGCCAGTGTTCGTCCTGCCGGTCCTTCCAGACAAGTTTTGCGAGCACCGCTCCGTCGGGCCAGGGATTGGTCTTGCCCTCACGCGCCGCCTTCACGGCCACGTCATTGCCCAGGATCACCCGCAGGGTGTTGTTGTCCGTGCGGTGTGACGGGGCGATGACCCGCCAGTCCTTGTAACCCTGGGGTATGGTGATCCCGTTGGGAGCGGGCGCAACAACCTGCTGGGCGTGGGCGGGGACAAGCGCGGCGCACAAAACGGCAGCCGCGAGCGCGAAACCTTTCCTCATGGGACCTCCATCATTGGTGAGTGCGGAAAAAACTGCCGGGCCCGCGCCCGGCTAGGGATTGAGCTGGTGGTAGACCGCCTGCGCGACGCGCAGCAACTCGCCTTTTTCCAGGTCGGCGGAGAGTGCGTAGCCGAGGTTGCCCTCGACCCAGTAGAAGACGCTTACGCCCGACTCCCGCGCATAGCGGAAAGCGGTCTCCCGGTTTTCCCGGACGTCGGTGCGGACATAAAGCGTGACGCGACGGCCCTCGGCATCCTGATACATGAACTGCGCCGCCGGACCGTCTGCCGCCGGCAGCAGCCGCCCCCCCACGAGGCTGTAGCCCAGCTCGTTCAGGTGCGGCGCCTTCACCTGGGCCCCGAGTCGCTTCGACAGCCAGGCCACCAGGTGTTGCTCCTGGTCCGCCCCCACTTCCACCGGATGCTTCACCTCGGGGACATAGACGGCATGTGCCACCGCGGCCTGATGCGCGAGGGGGATCGCATGGGGTGACGTTCCCGGCGCGATGCCCCGCAGCGCCCAACCGGCCACGCCGCCCACCGCCACCCAAGCCACCACCGCCGCCATGCGCAGCAACGGGAGGCGCGCCCGCGGCCGCTCCAGCAGCCGCGCCGGCACGGGCTCGTGGAGCACGGAATCGAACTGGGCATGCAGCGCTTCCCTCTGCCTGCGCCAGCCGGCCACGCGCTGCGCCGCCTCAGGGTCGGCGGCAAGATGCGCCTCCACCTCGGCCTCCCGGGCCGGGTCAAGCTCGCCATCCACGTAGGCGTGCAGGTCGTTCTCGCTGATCATGCTCATTTCACAACCGTCAAGGTGGCACCGGCGGCCTCGCCAGCCATCAGCCGGCGCAATTGCTCCCGTCCGCGGGACAGGCGCGACATCACCGTTCCGATGGGCACCCCCAGTACCCGGGCCGCTTCCTCGTAACGCAGGTTCTCAAGCCCCACCAGCAGCAGCACCTCCCGCTGCTCCGACGGCAGGCGCTGCAAAGCGGCGTCCAGGTCCCTCAGCACCAGCGCCTGCTCCTGCCCGGCACTTCCCGCAACCTCCAGCGCCTCCTGTTCCAAGGGCACCCCGAGGTCGGCCAGGGTTCCCTGCCGCAGCTGGTTCACAAACACGTTGTGCATGATCGTGAACAGCCAGGCCCGCAGATCGCTCCCCGGCCGCCACAGGTGAAACTTGTTCCAAGCGCGCTCCAGCGCATCCTGCACCAGGTCGTCCGCCTTGTGACGATCACCGGTAAGCGCCCGGGCATAGCGCCGCAGCCTCGGTACATGCTCTTCCACCTGGCGTCCGAAGTCGCTCACGGGTGATTCCGGAACAGGACAGGGGAAACCAGGCGCTGGTGACGGTTCATCGGCCGGTTACGATGCAGTTAACGGTGAAATCCCGGGGATTATTCCAGCCGGGCGAGACTCGAGGAAAAGTTTACGCCACCCGGGAATAAATTTCCCGAGTGCCCTGTTAGGCATACTGAGGGAACGGCGCGTGGCCCACCGGCCCGGTGGGCGGCGCGCGGCCCCGAGCCGTTCAACCCAAATTCCAAGGAGCAGTTGATGAGCTTTCGAGTCAAAGTCCTGGTTGCGACGCTGGCGCTGGCCGGCGTGAGCACCGCCGCGCTCGCCCAGGTCAAGCCCGAGGACGCCATTCGCGCCCGCCAGTCGATCATGCGCGTGGTCGCCCTCAACTTCGGTCCCATCGCCAACATGGCCCAGGACAAGGAGCCGTTCAACAAGGATGTGTTCACCGCGAACGCGGCCCGCCTGGAGTCCCTGTGGGCGATGAACCCGGGCAAGTTCTTTGTCGCCGGCACCGACAAGCCGGTCGCGGGCGCCAAGATCGCCAGCTTCACCGACGCCAAACCCGAAGTCTGGTCCCAGACCGACAAGTTCAAGGCGGCCTACGACAAGACCGGCCAGGAAATCGGCAAGCTGGCCCAAGCGGCCCGGTCGGGCGACGAGAAGGCCATGAAGGCCGCCGCAGGCGAAGTGGGCAAGGCCTGCAAGGGCTGCCACGACGATTTTCGCGCCAAGTAACCTCTCCGTTCGGCGCACTGGGGGGCCGCGGTGCAACACCGCGGCCTTTTTTTCCCGCGAGCCGTCAGGTGCGGACGATCAGCCAGGTCAACGCGGCCGCCACCGCGGCAAGAGAAGCGGCGCGCCAAGGGCTCTGGAAGCGCGCCGGCTGCCGAGGCGCCTGCGGCACCCGCTTCCAGCCGCTGATCATGGGCCGCACCAGATTCTCCCGCTTGAAGCCGAGATAGAACAGCACCGCCGCCACATGCAGCCCGGCGAGGGCCAGCACCAGGTTGGAATTGAGCTTGTGCCAGGAGGTGATGCTGTCGGACAGATCCTTGCCCACCTTGGCATAGAGGGGACCCTCCGTGGCGATGTCGTCGTTGGCGAACAATCCGCTCCCGGCCTGGAACACCAGGACCGCCAGCATGAGCGCCACCATCAGTCCCCCCAGGGGATTGTGGCCCAGCGTGTGGGAGGGTTGGCGCCGGAGCAATCCGGACGCGTAACCCCACACGGCGCCGGGACCGCGCAGGAAATGGCTGAAGCGTGCGTAGCTGCTGCCGAAGAGGCCCCACAGCAGCCGGAACAACAGCAGGAACAGCACCGCGATACCGGAATACAGGTGCCACTTCATGGCGTTTCCCCCCAGCTTGCCGGTGGCAACGGAGACGCAGACCAGTGCCACCAGCAGCCAGTGAAACATCCGCACCGGCGCGTCCCACACCCGCACCGCAACCAAGGGTGATGCGCCAGGCTCCACTTCAGGATTCATTCGCTCATTCCCGGATTGACCCATTGCCAGGGTTAACGGCAAGCCGGGAGTTTTATTCCCTCGCCGCCGGCAAAACTCAGGTCCGCCCCAGGTAGGGCATGAACAGGGTGGCCAGCCCCAGGAAGATGAAGAAGCCCCCGCTGTCGGTGACGGCGGTGATCAGCACGCTGGAGCCCGAGGCCGGGTCCCGTCCCAGCCGGTAAAGTACGAGGGGAATCATCACCCCCACCACGGCGGCCAGCACCAGGTTCAGGGTGAGGGCCAGGGACATCACCAGGCCCAGGGAAACGCTGTGGTAGATGACGAAGGCGAACAGACCCACCAGGCTGCCCCAGACCAGCCCGTTGAGCAGGCTGATCCAGATCTCCTTGGCGAAAAGCTGCTTGGCGTTGGCCAGGGTGATCTGCCCAAGGGCCAGGGCGCGCACGATCATGGTGATGGTCTGGTTGCCGGAGTTGCCGCCGATGCCGGCGATGATGGGCATCAGGGCCGCCAGGGCCGCCAGCTTTTCGATGGAATCCTCGAACACCCCGATCACCCGCGACGCGATGAAGGCCGTCACCAGGTTGACGCCGAGCCAGGTCCAGCGGTTGCGCAGGCTCTTCCAGACCGGGGCGAAGATGTCCTCCTCCGCTTTCAGGCCTCCGAGGCTCAGCACCTCGGCGCTGGATTCCTCGCGGATGAAATCCACGACGTTGTCCACGGTGAGCCGCGCCACCAGCAGGCCATCGGCGTCGATCACGGGCGCCGAGACCAGGTCGTAGCGCTCGAAGGCCTGGGCCGCCTCCCCGGCGTCGTCCGTGGGCACGAAGCTCACCGGGTCGTCGTCCATCACCGCGGCCACCATGGCTTCCGGGTCATGCAGCAGCAGCCGGTTCAGGGGCAGTTCGCCCTGCAGCCGGCCCTCGCGGTCCACCACGAACAGCTTGTCGAAGTGGTCCGGCAACTCGTCCATGCGGCGCAGGTAGCGCAGCACCACTTCCAGGGTGACGTCCTCGCGGATGGTCACCATGTCGAAATCCATGAGGGCGCCCACCGTGCCCTCCTCGTGGGCCAGGGCCGCCCGCAGCTGGTCGCGCTCTTCCGCCGAGAGGCGCCGGAACACGTCCTGGATCACCTCCTGCGGCAGGTCCGGCGCCAAATCGGCGATCTCGTCGGTATCGAGATTCTCCGCCGCTGCCACCAGCTCCTTGGGCTCCATGTCGGCGATGAGGGACTCCCGCACCGCGTCTGACACCTCGAGCAGGATCTCGCCGTCCCGTTCGGCCTTGACCAGGTTCCAGACCGTGAGCCGGTCGGCGAGAGGCAACGCCTCCAGGATGTAGGCCACGTCCGCCGGATGCAGCTGGTCGAGAATGCGCTGCAGCTCCGCGAGGTGCTGCTTGTGCACCAGCGACTCCACCAGATCGTGGCGGGGCATCTCCTGGCGATGGACGAGCTCCTCCACCACCTTCTGCTTTTCCAGGAGATGGGCCACTCGCTGCAGCTCGCGCTGCAGGTCGTCGCTGTCGCTCAGTCGCTCGAGTTCGGCCATGGGTCGCCCAAAGTTAGGCGCATTTTAGGGAAAAAAGGTATTCCGCGGTTCGAATATTTCCCGGACGCGGAAACAAAAACGGCCGCCCGCGGGCGGCCGTCTCCCCTACGGATGGCGTCCTCAGGCGGCGGCGGGCACAGAGGGCAGGCCCGACAGCGCCATGGCCAGCTCCGCCTCGTCATAGTTCTGGTCCACCAGCTTGCCGGCGAAATAGTCCATGTAGGCCTGCATGTCGAAGTGGCCGTGGCCGCAGAGGTTGAAGAGGATCGCCCGCGAGACGCCCTCCTCCTTGCACTTGAGGGCCTCGACGATGGCGCCCTTCACCGCGTGGTTGGCTTCCGGGGCCGGCAGGATGCCCTCGGCGCGCGCGAACTGCACCCCGGCCTCGAAGCAGGCCCTCTGGTGGTAGGCGCTGGCCTCGATCAACCCCAGCTCCTTCACGTGGGACACCAGCGGCGCCATCCCGTGGTAGCGCAGGCCCCCGGCATGGAAGCCCGGCGGCGTGAAGGTGGAGCCCAGGGTGTGCATCTTGGTGAGCGGGGTCAGGTGCGCGGTGTCGCCGAAGTCGTAGGCGTACATGCCCCGGGTGAGGGACGGGCAGGCCGCCGGCTCCACCGCCACGATGCGCACCCTCTTGCCGCCGCGAAGCTGGGCGCCCAGGAACGGGAACACGATGCCGCCGAAGTTGGAGCCGCCGCCGGTGCAGCCCACGATCACGTCCGGGTAGTCGTTGGCCATCTCCATCTGGCTCATGGCCTCGACGCCCACCACGGTCTGGTGCAGCAGCACGTGGTTCAGCACCGAGCCCAGGGCGTACTTGGTGTCGTCGCGGCTGGCGGCGATCTCCACCGCCTCCGAGATGGCGATGCCCAGGCTGCCCGGGTGATCCGCCCGCTTGGCCAGGATGGCGCGGCCGGAATTCGTCTCGCTGGACGGGGAAGCCACGCAGCGCGCCCCGTAGGTCTCCATCAGCGCCCGGCGATAGGGCTTCTGGTCATAGGACACCCGAACCATGAACACCTGCACCTCGATCCCGAACAGGGCGCCGGCGAAGGCGAGGGACGAGCCCCACTGGCCGGCGCCGGTTTCGGTGGCGATGCGCTTGATCCCCGCTTCCTTGTTGTAGAAGGCCTGCGCCACGGCGGTGTTGGGCTTGTGCGACCCGGCGGGGGAGACGCCCTCGTACTTGTAGTAGATCCGGGCCGGGGTACCGAGGGCCTTCTCCAGGCGGCGCGCCCGGTACAGCGGGCTCGGGCGCCACTGGCGGTAGATGTCACGCACCGGCTCGGGAATCGGCACCTCCCGCTCCGCGGTCACCTCCTGCATGATGAGGGACATGGGGAACAGCGGCGCCAGGTCGTCCGGCCCCACCGGCTTGAGGGTGCCCGGGTGCAGCACCGGCGGCGGCGGCACCGGCAGGTCCGCCACGATGTTGTACCAGTACTTCGGGATGCGGGTTTCGTCCAGCAGGTATTTCACCGATTCGGCCATGGTTCCTCCTCCTGAGCCTGTAATTGTGGGAAGCGGCGATTATAAACCCAACCGCCGGCGCGGCGCGGAGGCCCGAGAAGGACTCGAACGGCCTAAGGAAGCTGCGCGGAATTCATCCGCGCCAGGATGATGCCGGCGCGCCGGTCCAGGTACGGGGAGTCGCGGCGCCGGTCGAAATAGCGGGGGTTGGGCACCATGGCGGCGAGCCGCGCCCCCTGCTCCGCGGACAGCGCGGCGGCGCTGGTGCCAAAGTAATGCCGCGCGGCGGCCTCGGCGCCGAACACGCCGTTGCCCCACTCGATCACGTTGAGGTAGATCTCCAGGATGCGGCGCTTGTCCATGCTGGTCTCCAGCATGATGGTGATCACCGCTTCCTGTGCCTTGCGCCAGGGGGTACGCTGACTGGACAGGAACAGGTTCTTGGCCAGCTGCTGGCTGATGGTGGAGCCGCCGCGCACCACCTTGCCCTTCTGCAGGTTCTTCTCGTAGGCCTTTTGTATCGCCTCCCAGTCGAAGCCTTCGTGGTCGAGGAACTTGGCGTCCTCGGCGGCGATCACGGCGCGCTTGAGATTGTTGGAAATCCTCTCGTAGGGTACCCACTGGTGCCGCAGCCGGGCATCGGGCTTCTTCTCCTGCAGCACCTCCAGCCTGTCCTCCATGAAGGCGCTGGTGGAGGGGTTGTGGGTGCGCCACCAGAGAATATGGGCGAAGAACCAGAGCTGGTACGCCAGCAACAGCGCCAGCGCGAGCAGCACCCCGCGCCAGGTCCAGCGCCAGACGCGGCCGAATATCGAGGGCTGGGCAGCAATGCGTTTACCCATGGCTCAGCGACGGCGAACTTCACCGCTCACGGCCGACCGCTCACCGTTCACCAGCCCCCGCCTCACGCCTCATGACGAAGCATCCCGATCACGGGCGCGGTATCGGGGCGCACGCCGCGCCAGACAAAAAACGATTCCGCTGCCTGCTCCACCAGCATGCCCAGGCCGTCGGCGCAAACACCAGCGCCATGGGCGCGGGCGAAGGCGAGGAAGGGCGTCGAGCCCCGCCCGTACATCATGTCGTAGGCCAGGGCCCCGGGGGCGAAGGCCTCCGGCGGCAGCGGCGGCAGAGCGTCCGCCAGGCTGGCGGAGGTGGCGTTGATGACAACATCGAAGCGCCGTCCCGCAAGCGCCTCGTAGCCACCGCCCTCCAGGTTGGCGAACTCCGGAAACAGCGCGCGCAGCTCCACGGCGCGTTCCGGCGTGCGGTTGGCGATCACCAGCCCTGCCGGACCTCTCTCCAGGACGGGCAGGACCACTCCCCGGGCCGCGCCCCCGGCGCCCAGCAGCAGCACCCGCCTCCCCTTCAGCGTGATCCCGAGGTTGGACTCGATGTCCCGGGCAAGCCCGACACCGTCGGTGTTGTCACCAAGCACCCGCCCCTCATCAAAACGCAGGGTGTTCACCGCGCCCGCCCGCTCCGCCCGCGGCGTGTGCTCACCGGCGTAGCCATAGGCCTCCAGCTTGAAGGGAAGGGTGACGTTCATGCCGCGCCCGCCCCGGGCGCGGAAGGCGTCGACGGTGACGGCGAAACCCCCGAGCGGCGCCAATATCGCCTCGTACACCAGGTCCTGCCCCGTGCGGCGGGCAAATTCCGCATGGATGCGGGGGGACTTGCTGTGGGCGACGGGATTGCCGACAACGGCGTAGACGTCAGTCAAGCGAAAATTCCGTTCCTGACGACTGGGCACCGCTAGTCACTGATGAACTCGTCGGAGCGCGTGAAGGTCCAGGTGCGGGTGATATGCAGGACGTCGGTGTTCTTGCGGATCCCGGCCGGGAGCGGCGCGAAGGGTCCGGCCAGGTCCACGATGCGCAGCGCGGCCTGGTCCAGGACCTTCTTGCCCGAGGGACGGTCTATCACCACGCTCTCCACGCTGCCGTCGGACTTGATGGCCACGGTGAGCTGCAGGCTGCCGAACAGTTTCTGCTGGCGCGCGGCCTCGGGAAAGTTCAGGGTGCCGACGCGCTCGATCTTGTGCCGCCAGTCCTCGACGTACTGGGCCAGGTCATAGCTCTGGGTGCGGGCCCCGACAAAAGTACGCCGGGGCCGCTTCTGATAGGCGTCCCACTCCCGGTCGATCTGCGCCTGCAGGCGCGCGATCTCCAGGCTGCGGGCCACGATGTCCTGGCCCCTCTGATCCTCAAGCGGCTGTTCCTGGGCGTCGGCCCTGGGTTCCGGCGGATTCACCTTCTGCTCCGACTTCACCGCCGTCATCAGCGCCCGGGCCTCGCGCTCCAGTTCCTGCACCTTCTTCGCTGCCTGCTCGACCTGCAGGTTCCGGGTCTCCTTGGGAAGAACCGGCAGCGGGCTCCTGGCCCGGCGGTTGGCATCGGTGTTGCCGCCCCCGTCGAGGTTGGCCTGGGCCAGGGCGTCCGCCTTGGTCGGCTTGGTCTTGGTGCGCGCATTGACCAGCACGACTTCCAGGGGCTGGGAGAAATTGCGCAGGCTTTGCACCTGGGGAAGTGTGAAGGTGATGCCGAACAGGACGATCAGGTGCAGGATCGTGGAGGCGGCCATGGAAACGCCGAGGCGGCCTGAAGCATCGAGCTTCATCGCCCGGGGCGCGGGCATCCATGCCATCCAGTTCGGTTTCAAGACGCTCGCCAAGGGCCCTAGCGCTCCCTGAGGTTTCCAGTTTGCGCCCAATTCTATGCGCTAATCAGGGACTTGTCACACCGCGGCGGCGTCCAGCCGCCTCAGGAATCGGGCACTGAAACTGAGCTCGAGAAGGTCCACTTCGGCAATGGCCACTTCCACACGCTCACCGGGCTGGGTCAGCTCCGGCACGGAAGGGACGCGGTGCACCAAGGGCACGCCTTCCAGCTTCACCAGGTTCTCCCGCAGCACCACCCCGGCGATGGTGTGCTTCTCCTCCTGCAGCAGCCAGCGCAGCGACCAGTAGCGCTCCATCTGGCGCTGGAACTCGTTGTAGGCCTCGTAGGCCAACTCGAAATCCCGCATGGCGGCGAACAACGCATCGCTGCGGGCGCCGTAGGCGGGCTCCTCGCCCCGCACCATGGCGATGATCTGGCGCTGGTTGATCAGGTCCACATAGCGGCGCAGTGGCGAACTCGACCAGGCGTACTGCGCCACCCCCAGCCCCTGGTGCGGCGCCGCCACCGTGGACATCTTCACCTTGCCGTTGCCCTGGCTGCGGAAGATGGCGGCGATCCCCCTCTCGCTCAGCTCCCGGCCCCACTCGCTGTTCACCAGGATCATCAGCTCGGAAACCACCTTGTCTATGGGCGAGCCGCGCCGGCGTTCGCTGATGGTCACGCGGTCGTGTTCCACCCGGAAGCTGTAGTCCACCGGCGGCAGGCCCTCGCCGCTCTTGCCGCGGCGCTGCTCCAGGCGGTTGGCCAGGTCCCACAGCACCCGCAACTCGCGCCCGAAGGGGTGGTCCAGGCTGTCCTCCTCCAGGGTGTACTCGTTGAAGTGCTGCTCCAGGGTCTCGTGGCGCAGGTTGGCGGCAATGCGCACCCGCTCCACCCGGCTCTCGCTCGACACCACCGCGAACTCCCCCGGCGTGAACTCGACGTACAGGGAGAGCGCCGGGCACACCCGCTCCTCCCCCAGGGTGAACAGATGCACCGCCTCGTCGGGAAGCATGGTGATCTTGTTGCCCGGCATGTACACGGTGGACAGCCGGCGCGCGGCCACCCGGTCCAGGGGCGACCCCGGCGCGATGCCCAGGGCCGGAACCGCGATGTGGATGCCGACACGGAGGTTGCCGCCGGGCAGCACGGCCACCGAGAAGGCGTCGTCGATCTCGGTGGTGGCGGCATCGTCAATGCTGAACGCCGCCACGCCGCTCTCCTCCAGTCCCTCCGGCGCCGCCGGAGCAGCGTGCTCGCCGAACCCCGTGCCCTCCGGAAAATACTCCAGCAGGAAGCGGTTGAAATGGTAATCGTGGCTCGAGGGAAGCGCCCCGCAGCGCTCCATCAGGTGCGCGGGCGAGAGCCGGGTAGCGATGCACGCCTCCTCCAGCGCCTTCCACTCCGCGCTGTTCCTGTCCGGGCGGTAGAGCAGCAGCGGCAGCGACCGCGCGAACTCGGGCGGCAACCGGAACCCGCAGAGCTGCTCCACGTAGGACGCCTGCAGCGCCGCCTGCGCCCGCTTGCGCTCCGCGCTGGCGAGCGCCGCCTTCAATGCATCCGGCGGCGCGGGCTTGTAGCGCCCCTTGCCCCGCTTGTAGAAGTGCATGGGCGAGTGGTGCAGGCGCATCAGCACCCCCGCCGCCTCCGGGGGCGTCGGCGGATGGCCGAAGTAGTCCCTGGCCAGGTCCTCGAACCCGAACTCCTCCGCCCCGCTGGAGACTTCCCACAGGAAACCCGGATCGAGTTCGTCGGCGACGCGCTGGGCGCGCTCCATGAAGTCCCCGAGGGAGGCGTCGTGGAAGCGCAGCAGCACCGCGGCAGCCTTGATCTTGGAGCGCTTGCCGTGGGGCGCTTCCACCTGGAGCGAGGTCACGTTGTCGGTCATGATGCCGCCGACCTTGAACGCGCCCTCCTCCTCGTACAGGACATTCATGGGGGTCAAATCGGTGATGGGTGCCGCGACGCGGCAAAGCGGTGAATTATAAATCAGCGGGCGCCCGCTCCCGCAGTGCGCCATGATTCTGCCCTTTGCAAACGCGCTGCCGTTGGCCTAAGTTGAGAGCTGAGGCGCTCGGAACTGGCTTCCGGCCGATTGATCGGGCCACGGCGTGACGCATATCGCGCCGCAAGGACGGACCTCCACCACGCGGAACCCCGGTTCCCGGAGGGACCTGTCAGCAGGCTTCCAATTCTTCAACCGCCCCGGATGACGGGCCTCGCTTCTGCCGCCGTCAGGCGGCGCCGGCGAGACAATCTGGATACGGCTCCGGGCGCCCCACCCCATCCACCGGACCGGCCCCCTGGGCCGGTCCGGTTTTTCAGGCGTCGGCAAAGTCGATGATGAGGTCGAGGTAATCGGCGAAGGCGCCGAATCCGTGGTCCTCCCCCTGCACCACCACCTGCACTGCCCCCCGGTACTTCTCCACCGCCCGGCGGTAATCCAGGACCTCGTCGGCGGTACCCAGGAGAACCAGATATCGCTCGGGACGTGTGACGGGTTCCACCTCCAGCGCCCGGAGCTTTTCGATATGGCGCGGAGTGAGCACATATTCCTCGCCGGTGTAGAGGTTTTTCTGGGGGCCGAGATAATCGGCGAACAACTCCCAGGGCCGCACGGCGGGATTCACCAACACCACGCGGCAGCCGCTGCGCTCCGCGTACCAGGTGGCATAGAAGCCCCCCAGGGAACTGCCCAGGAGGGTCAGCGCCGCAGGGTCGGCACCGGTGAGCGCCGCGTGGAGCACCCGAGCCGCGTCCGCGGGCCGGTGCGGCAGCGCCGGGCACAGGAAGTCGCCGCCGCGGCCCAGGCGCTCCAGCCGCTCGCGTAGCACCCTCGCCTTGGCAGAGGCGGGCGAGCTGTTAAAACCATGAACGTAGACGATGCGCCGATTCAAAGCCCCGGCCCGCGCAGCCGCGACAGCAGCTTGTCATGGATGCCGCCGAAGCCGCCGTTGGACATCACCAGCACGTGATCGGTCGGACGGGCCGCGGCGGCGACGAGGCTCACCAGCTGCTCGAGGTCGTCGCTGAGCGAGGCCTTCTCCCCCAACGGTCGCAGCGCCTCGGCGGCATCCCAGCCCAGGTTCCCGGTGTAGCAGAACACCCGGTCGGCGCCTGCCAGGCTCTCCGCCAGGGCATCCTTCCACACGCCCAGCTTCATGGTATTGGAGCGCGGCTCAAGAACCGCCAGGATGCGCTCGCCGTTCACGCGGCTGCGCAGACCCGACAAGGTGGTCTCGATGGCGGTGGGATGGTGGGCGAAGTCATCGTACACCGTGATCCCGTTCACCACGCCGCGAACCTCCATGCGCCGCTTCACGTTGCGGAACCCGGCCAGGGCCTCGATACCCGCCTTCACCGGGACCCCGGCGTGGCGCGCCGCCGCCAATGCCGCCAGAGCGTTCATCAGGTTGTGCTCCCCGAGCAGGTCCCAATGCAGCACGCCCTGGGGTCCGCCCTGGAACATGATCTCGATGGAACCGTCCCGCAGCCAGTGGCCTTCCCAGCCTTCCCGGGCACCGAAAACCTCGCGTCCGCTCCAGTAGCCCCGCTCCAGGACCCGGGCGAGGGCCGCATCGCGACCATTTACCACCAGCAGACCCCGGGCCGGCACGGTGCGCACCAGGTGGTGAAACTGGGTCTCGATCGCGGCAAGATCGGGAAAGATGTCCGCGTGGTCGAACTCCAGATTGTTGAGGATCGCGGTGCGCGGCCGGTAGTGCACGAACTTGGAGCGCTTGTCGAAGAAGGCCGTGTCGTACTCATCCGCCTCGATGACGAAGAACGGCGAAATCCCGCCCGCCTCCGCTTTTGCAGCAGTGTGTGAGATTTTTGCGAGCGGTGGGATTTCGCGCCCCAGCCGGGCCGAGACTCCGAAGTTCTGCGGCACGCCCCCCACCAGGAAGCCGGGGCCGAGGCCCGCGTTCTCCAGGATCCAGGCCAGCATGGCGGAGGTGGTGGTCTTGCCGTGGGTGCCCGCCACCGCCAGCACCCACTTCTCCCGCAAAACGTTCTCCGCCAGCCACTGCGGGCCCGAAACGTAGGGCAACCCGCGGTTGAGGATCTCCTCCATCAGCGGGTTTCCCCGCGACACCACGTTGCCCACCACGAACACGTCGGGCTTGAGCCGGACCTGCGCCGGATCGTAGCCCTCGATCAGCCGGATGCCCTGGGCCTCGAGCTGGGTGCTCATGGGGGGATAGACGTTGGCGTCGCAGCCGGTGACGGTATGCCCGGCCTCGCGGGCGATGACCGCGATGCCGCCCATGAAGGTGCCGCAGATGCCGAGGATGTGGAGATGCATTAGTGGAGAGACCAGCGGTCAGGGCCCAGGAGCCGGGAGTTCCGGCCGCGGAAGCCGCACGGGGAGAGCACAGGCATCGGGACGGCGCGCCACGCCAGAAAGCGAAACGCGCATTTTACATGCGCGGGGCTCCGGGAGGCATGGATGGCTCCCGGGGGACGGCGCCAACCCGGCTACTTCGCGACCTGAACCGAACCCTTCATGGTGGGGTGCAGGGCGCAGGTGTAGTTGTAGTCGCCGGACTCGTCGAACAGGAGTTCCGCGCTCTGGCCCTTCACCAGCACGGCGGTCTTGCCGGGCTTGCCCGCCACCGAGACCTGGTGCGGCGAATCGTCGGCGTTGGTCCAGGTTACCTTCTGCCCCGGCGCCACCGTGAGCTTTGCCGGCGCGAAGGCGAAGGAGGCGATGGCGACATCGGCCGGGCCCGCCTTGGCCTGCACCGCGCCGGTGGGAAACTTGCCGGCGAGCTGCACATAGGACATCACGTAGTCCTTGTCGGCGTGGGGCTTGTGGCACTCGAAACAGGACTTGAAGTTGGCCTTGTCGTTGAACTTGCCGTCCGCGGTGAACACGGAGTACTCCCAGTCGCCGTTGCGCAGCTCGGAGGGGTACTCGGCGCCCCAGCCGGCGCGCTTCTCCATCACCGTGTAGCCGGCGATCTCGGCCTTCACGAAGCGCCCCTTGTCGTCCTTCACCGGGTTGCCCTGGTCGTCCAGCTTCACCTTGTACTGAACCAGGGTGAGCACCGTGCCGTCGGGCAGAGGCTGGCCTGCCTTGGCCGCGGCCGCCGCCTCGGCGGGCGCATAGAGCTCCCGGTGCTGCTTGATGTCCGCCCGGTCCACGGTCGCGTACAGCACCCCGGCGCGGTAGCCTGCGGGAAACTTGATCCGCTCAGGTCCCGCCCCGGCCAGTCCCGGCGCCAGCACCGCCGGCATGGCGCACGCCAGCAGACCCCATTTCCCCATGTGCGTCATAGTTACTCTCCCGAGCTTTGTTTCCCGAAGCTTCACCCTAGCACAGGAACCGTTTTCATACCTCGTCGAGGGCGCGGTCACGCCCCAGGTGGCTGATGTCGCCCCACAGGCGCAGGGTCCAGCGACCATCCCGGTAGTGGAAGGTGTTGATGCTGGCGTTGAGCAGCGTGGTCTTGCGCGGCCCCTCGGGGCCCTCGCCGGCCGCGACCCGGTAGAGGGCGTCTAGCACGCCGCCGTGGCTCACGATGACGGCGCGCCGCCCCGCCAGGCGCGTTGCAATCCCCGTCAGGGCCCCGATCACCCGCTCAAAGAACTGGGTCGCGCTCTCCCCGCCCGGGACGACGTAGTCCGCCTCGCCCCGCCGGTAGCGCTCATAGACCTCGGGATGCAACCGCGCGTTCTCCTCGCGGGTGAAGGACTGCAGCACCCCGAGGTTGCGCTCCCGCAGCAGGGCGTCCACCACGATCTCGTGACCGGTGCACCGCGCCACCCGCTCCGCGGTCTGCCGCGCGCGCAGCAGGTCGCTGCTGTAGAGCGCGTCGAAGTCCTCCGCGCCAAGCCGCGCCGCAAGCTCATCCGCCTGCACCAGGCCTGCTTCCGACAGCGGGATGTCGGTGTGCCCCTGCAGGCGCCCCTCGCGGTTCCAGGCGGTCTCGCCGTGGCGCACCACGATCAGTTCGGCCCCGGCCATCACGCCTCCAGCACCTCGGTGTCGTCGTGGGCGTAGGCCGGAGACGAGCAGCACAGGATGCGCAGTGGTTCCGCCCCCGTGTTGACCACCCGGTGAGGCGTCCCCGGCGCAATGCAGACGGTGTCGCCGGGGCCGACCTCGAGACTCTCCGCCCCCAGCACCATCCGTCCCCGGCCGGCGGTGAAGTGGTAGATCTCCTCGGTCACCCGGTGCAGGTGGAGCAGCGTCGCCGCCCCCGTCGCAACCGTGGCCTCGGCCAGGCTCTGGCTCCCGTTGCCATGCACCGCGGGGTGCATCAGCTCGCGGATGAGGGAGCCATCCTTGGTGCGGCTGGCGGGAATGTCGCGGTAGCGGGTTCGCATCCCGCCATTCTACCCTCGCACCCCTGTCCGCCCGTCGCTTACGAACGGCCCAGCACGTTCTCGGTCTGGATGATGATCTCCGTCGCGGTGGCGCTGTCGTAAACCAGGCCGTTCTTCGCCACCGCGCGCATGCGGGTGGTGTTGGCGCTGAGCCGCTCCAGTTCGATCTCGATCTCGCGCCCGCTTGCCTGGGCCCTGATCATCTCCCCGCCTTCCACCTTGCTTGCTCCGCCCACCTTGATGTCCATCCGGTTCAGCGCCGTCATTGCCGCGCCCTTCACCTTGGGAAGCGGTTCGCTGAAGGTGCGGTAGGTGATGCCGCCCAGCACGTGGGAGACCCCGGTTGCGCCGCCGATGCCCGCCGCCGTCACCGCCAGCGCCGCGCAGCCGCTCAGCGACGACAGCAGCGCACCCAGCGCCGCGATTCGCAACAACCCGTGGATGTTTGTCCGCATTTCACTCTCCATTTTCGCTTTGTCGTTCATTCAGTGCGCCGCGGGGCGGGATCGCGCCCCGCGGCCCTCCGGGCCTCAGCGCCCGCCGTGGCCATGCCCGCCGCCATGGCCGCCGCCACCACTGTGACCGTGGCCGTGGCCATGGCCGCGTCCGTGGCCGCCGCCGGAGATGCCAGACATCGAGCCGCCGGACGCGGTCACGATGCCGCCACGGGAACCATGGCTCCCGCCGCCGTGCACCGCCTCGCCCCGCCCGCCGCGGTGCACCTCGGTTTCCAGTCCATGCCCGCGGCCGTGACCACCGCCCGAGACACGGGTGCCGGCGGCGTTGACGATGCCGGAGCCCGATCCGCGGCCGCCCTGGCGATGCACCAGTTCCCCGCCGCC
>DASTHR010000009.1:0-8250 GCA_035718105.1 Burkholderiales bacterium | reverse complement strand
GGCTGCGAGGCCTCCCGGACCATCGTCCCGGACATGAAATCCGCCACCGAGGAGGACTGGTACGCGGAATACCTGGCGCCGATCCTGGCGGTGAAGGTGGTCGAGGACCTGGACCAGGCCATCGACCACATCAACCGCTATGGCTCGGCCCACACCGACGCCATCGTCACCGAGGATCTCACCCGCGCGCGGCGCTTCCTGAACGAGGTGGACTCCAGCTCGGTGATGGTTAACGCCTCGACCCGCTTCGCCGACGGCTTCGAGTATGGCCTGGGCGCGGAGATCGGCATCTCCAACGACAAGATCCACGCCCGCGGCCCGGTGGGGCTGGAAGGCCTCACCTCCCAGAAGTGGGTGGTGCTGGGAGACGGGCATGTCCGTCAGTAACGGGAAAAGCGCTTACCGCGGAGGACGCTGAGGACGCGGAGAAAGGCTTGGCGAATTCAGTGTTCAGGTCATTGCGTATCACGAGTTTCACGGCTTGATCACCACGTAGCCTCAGTTTTTCCCTCTGCGTCCTCCGCGTCCTCTGCGGTGAGAGGTCTTGAACAAGAAAGGGAAGCCATGAGCCAGCGCATCGAAGTGAAGGTCCCCGACATCGGCGACTTCAAGGACGTCCCGGTCATCGAGGTGCTGGTCAAGCCAGGCGACGCGGTGAAGAAGGAGGACCCCCTCATCACCCTGGAGTCCGACAAGGCCACCATGGAAGTCCCCTCCTCCGCCGCTGGCGTGGTAAGGGAGCTGAAGGTCAAGGTCGGGGACAAGGTTTCTCAAGGCAGCGCCATTCTGGTGCTGGAGGCGGGGGAGGCCGCCGCGGCAAAGCCCGCCCCCGCCGAGGCCCCGGCGCCCGCCGCCGGCAGCTTCGCCGGCAAGGTGGACCTCGAGTGCGAAATGCTGGTGCTGGGCGCGGGCCCCGGGGGCTATTCGGCGGCGTTCCGTTCCGCCGACCTGGGGATGAAGACGGTGCTGGTGGAGCGCTATGCCCAGCTCGGTGGCGTGTGCCTGAACGTCGGCTGCATCCCCTCCAAGGCGTTGCTGCACGTGGCCTTCGTCATGGAAGAGGCGGCCCACTTCTCCGCCCTCGGCATCGAGTATGGGAAGCCGAAGGTGGACCTGGAACGGCTCCGCGCCCACAAGAGCAAGGTGGTGGGCAAGCTCACCGGGGGGCTGGCCGGCATGGCCAAGGGCCGCAAGGTGGAGGTGGTGCGGGGCTATGGCAGCTTCCTGGACGCCCATCACGTCGAAGTGGAGGTCACCACCGGCAATGCACAGGACAAGAGCGGCGAGAAGAAGGTGGTGCGGTTCCAGCAATGCATCATCGCCGCCGGCAGCCAGGCGGTGCGCCTGCCCTTCATTCCCGACGACCCGCGGATCGTGGATTCCACCGGCGCGCTGGAGCTGGCCTTCGTGCCGAAGCGCATGCTGGTGATCGGCGGCGGCATCATCGGCCTGGAGATGGCCACGGTCTACTCCG
This sequence comes from Burkholderiales bacterium, assembly GCA_035718105.1. Lineage (GTDB taxonomy): Bacteria > Pseudomonadota > Gammaproteobacteria > Burkholderiales > UBA6910 > UBA6910. The sequence continues at coordinate 6,776 of DASTHR010000009.1, read as the reverse complement.
CCCTGGGCGCCCGCATCGAGGTGGTGGAGATGCTGGACGGCCTGATGCAAGGCCCGGACCGGGACCTGGTGAAGGTGTGGGAGAAGAAGAACGCCGGGCGCTTCGACAAGGTGATGCTGGAGACGAAGACCGTGGCGGTGGAGGCGCGCAAGGACGGCCTGCTGGTAAAGTTCGAGGGGAAAAACGCCCCATCCGAACCCCAGCTCTACGACATGATCCTGCAGTCAGCCGGACGCAGCCCCAACGGCAGGAAGATCGGCGCCGAAAATGCGGGCGTCACGGTCACCGACCGCGGCTTCATCCCGGTGGACGGCCAGATGCGCACCAACGTGTCCCACATCTTCGCCATCGGCGACATCGTGGGACAGCCCATGCTCGCGCACAAGGCGGTGCACGAGGCCCATGTCGCGGCGGAGGTCGCGGCCGGGGGCAAGAGCCATTTCGATGCGCGGGTGATCCCCGGCGTCGCCTACACCGATCCCGAGGTGGCCTGGGTCGGCCTCACCGAAGAGGACGCGAAGAAGCAGGGGCGCAAGGTGGGCGTGGGCAAGTTCCCCTGGGCCGCATCCGGGCGCGCCATCGCCAACACCCGGGACGAAGGCTTCACCAAGCTCATCTTCGACGAGGAGACGCACCGCATTGTCGGCGGGGGCATCGTCGGCACCAACGCCGGCGACATGATCGGCGAGATCGCGCTCGCCATCGAGATGGGCGCCGATGCCGTGGACATCGGCAAGACCATCCATCCCCACCCGACCCTGGGCGAGTCGATCGGCATGGCCGCCGAGGTCTACGAGGGCGTGTGCACCGATCTGCCTCCGGCGAAGAAGCGATAGCGGATCGCGGATTGTCGCCGGTGGTCGCTGGTCAGCCGCAAGCAGCGGCACGGGGTCACCGGCCACCGGCGGCTGGCTACTGAATAAGGCATCTGTCCGCGTTCATCCGCGGAGATCCGCGCTCAACGATCCTTTGTCATGTCCGCCCCGCGACCAGAAGTTGCCATCGAGCGCTACCGCAAGCATGCCGCGGGCTATGACGCCTCTTCGGCGCGCACCATGCGGCTGCGGCGCCGGGTCATCGGCCTGCTCAGGCTGCGGCCCGGCGACACGGTGCTCGACGTGGCCTGCGGCACGGGCCTCAGCTTCCCCCTGATCCTGGAGTCCATCGGCCCGGCCGGGCGGCTGGTGGGTGTGGAGGTGAGCCCGGACATGATGGCGCTGGCCCGGGAGCGGGTTGCCCGGGAGGGCTGGAGCAACGTCACCCTGATCCAAGCGCCGATGGAGAAGGCAGCCGCCCCTTTTCCCCTGGACGCCATCCTGTTCAACTACACCCACGATGTGCTGCGCTCGCCCCTGGCGCTGCTGGCGGTGTTCCGCGATGCGAAGCCGGGCGCGCGGGTGGCGGCGGCGGGGATGAAGCTGTTCCCCTGGTGGCTGGCGCCGCTGAACCTCTACGCGTGCGCCAAGGCGCGGCCCTACATGACCACCTTCGAGGGGCTCGCAAGCCCCTGGGACATGCTGGCAAAATACGTCCCGGGCCTGGCCGTCACCCCGACCCAGTTCGGGATGGGCTACATCGCCCACGGCACCTGCCCCGGAGCGATCCACCAGAATCACAAATGAAGAAGAAAATCCTCGTCCTGTTCGCCCAGGAATGGGACCTCGCCGAGCTGTCACGGCCCGAGTACCGGCGGGAGTTCGAGTTTTTCTTCGAGGGCTTCGACCTGTTCAGGTTTCCGGACAACGCCCGGCTGCTGACCTTCAACGCCCGGCGCTTCATCCACCGTCTGATCCGCAAGTACCGCCGCGCCGGCCTGCAGGGCGTGATCTCGAGCAACGAGCAGTTCGGCGCGCTGATCGCCGCGGAGGTGGCGCGGATGCTCGGGCTGCCGGGCACCGACCCCCATGCCATCGTGCTGGCCCAGCACAAGTACTACGGCCGCCGGGCGCAGCAGGAAATCGCCCCCGAGGCCACGCCCCGGTTCTTTGCCTTCCCCTACGATCTCGACGACCCGGCACGGCTCGAGCTGCCCTTTCCCTTCTTCGTGAAGCCGGTGAAGGCCACCTTCTCGGTGCTGGCGAAGCGGGTGGAGAACTTCGGCGAACTGCGGCGCCACCTGAGCTTCGCACCGTTCGAGGAGCTGATCATCCGCAAGCTGGTGCAGCCGTTCAACGACCTCGCGGTGAGCCGCAACGGCTTCCGCCTCGACGCCCACCACATCGTGGGGGAGGAAGTGCTGGACGGCGTACAGGTGAACGTGGACGGCTTCGCCTGCCGCGGCCGCGTGCGCGTGCTGGGCATCATCGACGAGGTGATGTACCCCGGGACCCAGCACTTCCTGCGCTTCGAGTACCCCTCGCGGCTGCCCACCGATGTGCAGGCGCGGATTGCCGATCTCACCGTGCGCCTGATGGAAGGCATCGGCTTCGACCACGGCTTCTTCAACCTGGAGCTCATGGTCCAGCCGGAGAGCGGCGCGCTCAAGATCATCGAGGTGAACCCCCGCCTGGCTTCCCAGCTCGCCGATCTCTACCACCGGGTGGACGGCATCCGCCCCTTCCGCATGCTGCTGGAGCTCGCCACCGGCGTGGAGCCAGTATGGCGGCCCGGCGCCGGGCGCTTCAAGGCCGCGGCCAGCTTCGTGTTCCGGCGCTTCGACGGCACCTCCCCGCGCCTGCGGCCAAGCCGCGCCCAGCGGCAGTGGCTGAAGGAGCAATTTCCCGATGCCCAGCTGTTTTTCTATCTCAAGCGCGGCGCAAGCCTGGCGCGGGAGATGAAGTGGCTGGGCAGCCACCGCTACGCCACCCTCAACCTTGGCGGCGAGGACCGCCAGGACCTCGAACAGCGCTACCGCAAGGTATGCCGTCAATTTGCCCTGGAGGCCCATTGAACAGCCAGCCGCCCGTTCCCTCCCTGCGCCTGCTGGAGGCGCTGTGGTGGGCCTTCCTTGCCAGCGCCCTGGCGATCCCGGTGTTGATCGGGCTCGCGCTGACGCCCCAGGCCGAGGCGCCCGCGTGGGCGCAGGCCCTGTTCCTGGGGGGTCTGGTTGCGAGCCTGCCGCCGTGGCTGGTAAAGCGCCACTTCGACGAGCGCATGGGACAGGCGGCTTTCCGCGGACTGCCGGAAGGCGAGCGCCGGCGCGCGGTGCAGGTGGTGATGATCGTGGGGCTGGCGATCTCGGAGTTTCCCATGTATGCCGGCGTCGCCCACTACCTGGTCTCCGGGCAGGCGATCGGGATCACCATCCTCACCCTGATCAGCGTCGCCCTGATGCTGCTGTTCCACCCCTCCCGCATCCTGCGCGCCCGCTGAGGCCAATGATGACCATCCTGCTATTCATTCTTGGCCTGGTGCTTCTGGTAGCGGGGGGCGAACTCCTGGTGCGAGGCGCCTCCCGCCTCGCGCTTGCCTTCGGCATCTCGCCCCTGGTGGTCGGCCTCACCGTGGTCGCCTTCGGCACCAGCTCGCCGGAGCTGGCGGTGTCGGTGCAGTCGGCATTGTCGGGCCAGACCGACATCGCCCTGGGCAACGTCGTGGGCAGCAATATCTTCAACGTGCTGTTCATCCTCGGTGCGTCGGCCCTGATCACTCCCCTGGTGGTGGCGCGCCAGCTCGTCCGGCAGGAAGTGCCGCTGATGATCGCGGTGTCGCTGCTGCTGTTCGGCCTCGCCCTGGACGGGAACATCAGCCGCGGCGAGGCCGCGCTGCTGGCGGTGTTGCTTGTCGGCTACACGGTGTTCCTGATCCGCCAGAGCCGGGCCGCCGCCCAGGCCGAGGGGGGCAGCGGGGAAGCCGCCACCGGGCGCGGGTGGAAGCACCACTGGCTGGTCCAGGTGGCGCTGATCGCGGCCGGGCTGGGGCTGCTGGTCCAGGGCTCGCAATGGCTGGTGGATGCGGCCATCGCCTTCGCGCGCGACCTGGGCGTGAGCGAGCTGGTGATCGGCCTCACCATCGTCGCCGCCGGCACCTCCATGCCGGAGGTGGCCACCTCGGTCATGGCGGCGTTGCGCGGCGAGCGCGACATCGCGGTGGGCAACGTGGTGGGCAGCAACATCTTCAACATCCTGGGAGTGCTGGGCCTATCCGGCCTGGTGTCGCCCGACGGGCTGAGCGTGGCCGGGTCCCTCATCAGCTTTGACCTGCCGGTAATGATCGCGGTGGCCGTCGCCTGCCTGCCGGTGTTCTTCACCGGCCACCTCATCGCGCGCTGGGAAGGGCTGTTGTTTCTCGGCTACTACGGGGCCTACACCGTCTACCTCGTATTCGCCGCGCAACAGCACGACGCCCTGCAGAGCTACGAGCTCGTGATGGGCACGGTGGTGCTGCCGCTGACCGCCGTCACCCTGACGCTGTTCGCCATTCGTCACCGCAGGGCTCGAAACGCGGGCGCCCCCGCGCCCAAGGTGAGGAAGTCATAGACGCAGGACCGCCCCGGGGCCGCGGGCTCCCGGGACGAACCTGCCGTGCAGAGGTGTTCCCCCCGTCAGCCCTGTGAGCCGGCGGAGCCGATGTGGCTCTGATGGAACCGGTCCCAGGGATTCTGCAGGGAACTTGCGGCGTCGGAGGGCGCGGCGGCTTCCTGCCCCCCCAGATGGCGCGCGTGGAAGCTGTGCCACGGATTGGAGATGCCGGCGCCGGCGGGAACCGAGCCGCCCCCGCTCACATGGTCATTGTGAAACTTGTCCCAGGCGCCTTCGATGCCGCCGGCGGCGGACACTCCAGGGGCAACAACCAGCAGCGCCGCGAGGGCGCCGCTCGCCAGCGCGCGATTCAGGTCAACAAGAAACTTCATGATGGTCTCCTTCGCAGTCATGGTCACTCGGACGGCCGGCCGCTCCCGATGCGGCTGACCGAACAGGCACCCGCCCGTCGCCCGTTAGACGGGCGACGGACCGCGAAACTTACAAAGGAAACACGATACCTATGGCGAAGGCGTCGCCGCGCTCAGTCCAGCGCCAGCAACTCCACCTCGAACACCAGGGTGGCATTGGGCGGGATCACGCCCCCTGCCCCGTAGGCGCCGTAGCCCAGGTCCGGCGGAATGGTGAGCTTGCGCACGCCTCCGACGCGCATGCCCTGCACGCCTTCGTCCCAGCCGGCGATCACCCGGCCACCCCCCAGGGGGAAGGCGAAGGGGTCGTTGCGGTCCTTGCTGGAGTCGAACTTGCGGCCGTTGGTGAGCCAGCCGGTGTAGTGAACCGTGGCCTTTTGCCCGGCGGCTGCGACGGCGCCGCTGCCCTCCGTGATGTCCTCGATCACCAGCCCGCTGGCGGTGGTGGTAGCTGCCATGATTTCTCCTTGTGGTTTCCCGCCCGCCGGGCGGATTTCAGACGCCGTGCTTCCTGAACCACTCCAGCATGCGTTTCCAGCCGTCCTCCGCCTGCTGCTTGCGGTAGCTGGGGCGGTAGTCGGCGTTGAAGGCGTGGGGCGTGTCCGGGTAGAGGATGATCTCCGAGGGCTTGCCGCCCGCCTTGAGCGCCGCCTGCATCTTCTCCACGGTATCGTTGGGAATGCCCTGGTCGGCACCGCCATAGAGGCCCAGTACCGGCGCCCTGATTTCGTTGACGATGTCCAGGGGATGCTTCGGCTGGTTTTCGGTCTTGTCGGTCATGAGCCGGCCGTACCAGGCCACGCCCGCCCTCAGGTTGGGGTTGTGGGCGGCGTACAGCCAGACGATGCGCCCGCCGTAGCAGAACCCGGTGATGCCCAGGCGCGCCGTGTCCGCCTTGCCCGCGGCCTTCGCCCACGCCACCGTCGCGTCCAGGTCGGACATCACCTGGCTGTCGGGCACCTTGCTCACAACCTTTGAGAAGATCTCGCTGATCTCCTTCATCTGCGAGACGTCGCCTTGCCGGTAATAGAGTTCCGGCGCCACCGCGAAGTAGCCCACCTTGGCGAGGCGCCGGCACAGGTCCTTGATGTGCTCGTGCACGCCGAAGATTTCCTGCACCACCAGGATGGTCGGGAACGGGCCGCCGGCCGCGGGCATTGCGCGATAGCCGGGAATGTCCCCGCTGGCGGTGGGAATCTTGACGTCCCCGGCGATGAGGCCCTGGGTGTCGGTGACGATCATGGTCTGGGCGCATACCGGCTGCACCGCCAGCGCGAAACCCGCGGCGGTGGCGGTGGCCAGGAAGCTGCGGCGCGTGTAGTCGTGCTGCGGCAGCAGACTGTCGAGTTCCTGCTTCATGTTGTGCCTCCTGATTTCATTGATGGCGCCGGCGAGGATACCACGGGTGGAAAATCCGGGATCAGGCAAGGGTCTGGACAATGGCCGCGCCGGGGAACGCCGTCGGCCCGCCCCCGCCGGCGGACTCACGCGGAGCCTTGATGCCGCAGCCAGTCCTCCACCGCGTCCGCGAGGCGTTTCCGCTCCGACGGCGGCAGTCCCAGGGGATCGAAGCGCCAGCGCTGGTGCAGCGCAAGCATGGCTCGCAGGCTTTCGCGCTCCGCCGCCAGCCCCGGCCCGGCATACAGGCGCGCCAGCCAGTTGCCCAGGGTTTCTCCGGGGGACGAGACGGGGTGGCGCCGCTCCAGGCTGCTCACCACTCGCTGGAAGGGCGAGTCGGAGCGGGTGGTCGCGGTCGCCGCCGCGGCGGCACCCGCTTTCGCCACCGCCACCCGCCGGCGGGTCGCGAGCCGCCAGGCCAGCAGCACCGCGAAGGCGGCGGCCAGCACATACCAGGCCGCGCCCCCCTCGCCCTCCGCCCGCGGCGCCCAGCGCCACCGCTGGTACCGGAATCCCATCCAGGAGAAGATGTCCAGCAGCGGTTGCA
>DASTHR010000008.1:0-7392 GCA_035718105.1 Burkholderiales bacterium | reverse complement strand
GCGCGTCGTCGATGGCGCAGGATCCCTCGTAATGCAGCTCCGAGTGCGTCACGCGCACGCGGTGGATCTTAGCCTGGAGCATCGTTCTCTGCATGGCGGCCAACTCCCGCGTCGTTTGTTTCGGGGACGCGAATTATAGTCCGATAGTCAACTATTCAAGAACACCTCGACGTTGTCGATCAGGCGCGTGGCGCCGAGGCGGGCTGCCGCAAGCACCACCAGTTCCCGGTCGCCGGGCTCGGCCGGACCCAGGCTGGCCTGCTTGCGCAGCGCAACATAGTCCACGTTCCAGTGACATTCGTCAAGATTTTTCATCGCCCGGGCCTCGAGTTCCCTGAAGTCCAGATTGCCACTCTCGACTTCAGACTTAACCCATTGAAGCGTATTGTAAAGTCTCGTCGCCTCGGCGCGCTCCGCAGGGCTCAGGTACTGGTTGCGGGAGCTCAATGCCAGTCCGTCCGGCGCACGCTCGGTTTCGCCCGCCACAATCTCCACCGGCAGGTCGAGTTGTCGGACCATGTCCCGAATGATGAACAACTGCTGGTAGTCCTTCTTCCCGAACACTGCGTATCGGGGCTGGACGATGTTGAAAAGCTTGAGCACCACCGTCGCCACCCCCCGGAAGAAACCCGGCCGGAACGCCCCCTCCAGTACGTTGGCCACCGGGGAGGGCTCCACCAGCACCTGCTGGGGCCGGGGATAGAGCTCCCGCTCGTCCGGGGCGAACACCACCTCCACCCCCAGCGCTTCGAGCTTGGCGCAATCGTCGGCGAAGGTCCGGGGATAGCGGTCGAAATCCTCGTGGGGAGCGAACTGCAGGCGGTTGACGAAGATGCTGGCCGCTACCCGAGGCGCGAGGCTGCGCGCAATGCGCACCAGCGCCAGGTGCCCCGAGTGCAGATTGCCCATGGTGGGAACGAAGGCGACTTCCCCTCCCCCGCCCAGCAGGGCGCGGGCCTCGGCGATGGTGGGAGCGATGCGCATAAAGGCGAGGATCGCGGATTTAGGATTGCGGATTGCGAAAACACCTACGCCTGGGACGGCCTGCGCGATCCGAGATCCGCGGTCCGAAATCCGCCATCAGAAACTGTGCTCCGCGCCCGGGAAGGTGCCGGCCTTCACTTCCTTCACGTAGTTTTCCACCGCGGCCTGGATCGAGCCGGTGCCGCGCAGGAAGTTCTTGACGAAGCGCGCCTTGCGGCCGGGATAGACGTCCAGCATGTCGTAGAGCACCAGGACCTGCCCCGAGCAGTCAAGCCCGGCGCCGATGCCGATGGTGGGCACCGACAGGCTCTCCGTGACTTCCGCCGCCAGCGCGGCGGGCACCATTTCCAGGACGATGATGGCGGCCCCCGCCTGCTGCAGAGCCTGCGCGTCGTCGCGCAGGCGGCGGGCCGCCTCCTCGCCGCGCCCCTGGACCTTGTAGCCGCCGATGGCGTGGACGGACTGCGGGGTGAGCCCGATGTGGCCGCACACGGGGATGCCGCGCTCCACCAGGAACGCCACGGTGTCGGCCATGGCGAGTCCGCCCTCCAGCTTGACCATGTGTGCCCCCGCCGCCATCAGGCGCGCCGCGTTCTCGAAGGCCCGGGGGGCGCTCACCTGGAAGCTGCCGAAGGGCATGTCGGCGACGATGAAGGCCTTTCTCGCGCCGGCCGCCACGCAGCGGGTGTGGTACTCCATCTGCTCCAGGGTGACGGGCAGGGTGGTCTCCGCGCCCTGCACCACGTTGCCCAGGGAATCGCCCACCAGCAGCACGTCCACACCCGCGCCGTCCAGCACCCCGGCAAAGCTCGCGTCATAGCAGGTGAGCATCGCGATCTTGATGCCGTCGTGGGCCATCTTGTGCAGGGCACTCAGGGTCGTGCGCATGAATTCAGATCCTCACCACAGAGGCACGGAGAAAGGCAACCAAAGGATCCATGGCGGAAGGGAAGCGTTCGCCGGACGCCCGAGAATGCCGCCGCGCCCCCGGCAACCGAGTGCCTGGTCTTCCTCTGTGTCTCCGTGGTTAAAAGTCATGCGCCGCGGCTGAAATACTCCCGCGGGCCCCGCATGCGCTCGATGCGCTCCAACAATAAATCAAAATCCGCCGCGTTTTCAACCGGGTTAAGGTTCTCGCTGTTGACCATGAGCACCGGCGCGGCATCATAGTGGTGGAAGTAGTTGCCGTAGGCCTGGACCAGCCGGAACAGGTACTCCTCGCCCAGGTTGCGCTCGAAGTCGTTGCCCCGGCGGCGCACCCGCTGCAGCAGGATCTCCGGCCGCGCCTGAAGCAGCACCACCAGGTCCGGCGCCCCCAGCTGCGGCTGCAGGTGGCGCCACACCTGCTGGTAGAGGTCATACTCGTCGTCGCTCAGGTTCAGGCGGGCGAACAGAGGGTCCTTGTCCAGCATGAAGTCGGAAATCGTGGCCTCGGTGAACATGTCGAGCTGGGCCAGCTCGCGCACCTCGTTTACCCGCTGGAACAGGAAGAACAGCTGCGTCGGCAGCGCGAAGCGTGCCGGGTTCTCGTAGAACCGCCCCAGGAAGGGGTTGCCTTCCGGCCGCTCCAGCAGCAGCCGCACCTTGAAATGCTCCGCCAGCCGCCGCGCGAGGCTGGTCTTGCCCGCGCCGATGGGCCCCTCCACCACGATGTGGCCGTAGCGCCCGAGGATCATGCAACCCCGGAACCGCCAAAGTCCGAACCACCAAGGCACAAAGACACCAAGTCTGAATTCGAGAATCGAACCGGGCGGGGATGCCGGAGGCGCGACGGGAAGTGAGATGCCCGGGCCCGGCCTCCTGGTGCCTTGGTGTCCTGGTGGTGAAGCATGTGTTAAAGCTTTTCGACTGCCTGGCCGGCGACCGCGGCGGTGAAATGCGCCGCCGGCCCCAGTCCCGGGATCACGCAATGCGGCGCGATCTCCAGCAGCGGCCGCAGCACGAACGCCCGCTCGTGCATGCGCGGATGGGGAATGGTGAGCCCGTGCTCATGGCAGCGCAGGTCCTCATACAGAAGCACATCCAGATCCAGGGTGCGGGGCGAGTTGGGCACCTCGCGCACCCGGCCGTGGCGGCGCTCGATTTCCAGCAGCGCCTCCAGGAGCCGGCGCGGCTCCAGATCGGTCTCGATCTCGGCCACGGCGTTGACGTAATCCGGCTGCGGGCCGACGCCCACCGGAGCGCTGCGGTACCAGGAGGAGCGCGCCAGCAGCCGCGTGCCCGGCAGCGCGGCGAGCTCCTCGATCCCCCGCCCGAGCTGGGCGGCCGGATCACCGAGGTTGGCGCCGAGCCCGATGAAGGCCCGGCAGCGCGGGCGCGGCTTCACGCAGTCCATGTCATGTCCCGCGGGAACGCGAAGGGCAACGAGGCAAGGCGCAGGAAGACCACGTCCAGAAGCACGATGGCGCTTCCGCCGGGCGTCTCGAACCCGCAGGGCAGGCATCCGACCCGTCGCGCGTCCGCGCGCCCTGGCGCCGGCGCGGCGAAGCTGCGGCATTCACCTGGCATCCCGTCCGCTCACTGGCCGCCGGGCGAAACCGCCGCCGCGGCGGCGCCAGAACGCCGCCTCCGGCGGCGCTTGCGGGGGCCGGTGTCGGGCTGGAGCATGACATTGCGCTCCTCGGGCTCCGCGCGCTGGAAGCGCTCCCACCACGCGGCGAGTTCCGCCGGCTGCTCGCCGCTCTGGGCGCGCAGCACCAGGAAGTCGTAGGCCGCGCGAAACCGCGGATGCTCCAGCAGCGCGAAGGGCCGGCGCCCGGCGCGGGTTTCGAAGCGCGGCTGCATGGACCAGATCTCCCGCATCACGGCATCGTAGCGGCGCGGGATGGCGAGTTTCTTCTCCTGCACCGAGAGCACCTCGTCCATGGCGCGCTGCAGGGCCGGGAACGGCTTCATGCCGCGCCCCTCGTGGCCCTTCCAGGCCGCCAGCACTTCGTGCCACAGCAGCGCCGCGAACAGGAACCCGGGCGACACCGGCTTGTCCTCGCGGATGCGCTGGTCGGTGTTCTCCAGCGCCAGCATCACGAAGCGCTCCCCCAGGGGCTGCTCCAGGATCACGTCGAGCATGGGGAGCAGGCCGTGGTGCAGCCCCTCGCGCCGCAGGCGGACCACGCATTCCTTCGCATGGCCGGAGAGCAGCAGCTTCAGCATCTCGTCGAACACCCGCGCCGCGGGCACGTTCTGCATCAGGTCCGACATGGTGCGGATGGGAGCTCGGGTGCCGGAATCGATCTCCAGCCCGAGCTTGGAGGACAGCCGCACCGCCCGCAGCATGCGCACCGGGTCCTCGCGGAAGCGCTCCACCGGGTCCCCGATCATGCGCAGCCGCTTCGCCCTGAGGTCGGCAAAGCCGCCCAGGTAGTCCCAGATCTCCTGGGTCGCCGGGTTGTAGAACATGGCGTTGACGGTGAAGTCGCGCCGGATCGCGTCCTCCTCCTGGCTGCCGAAGACGTTGTCGCGCAGGATGCGGCCGTGCTCGTCGCGCACCGCGTCCCCCTCGCCGCCGCCGTCGGCGCGGCCGCGGAAGGTGGACACCTCCACGGTGTCGGGGCCGAACATGACGTGCACCAGGCGGAAGCGCCGGCCGATGATGCGCGAGCGCCGGAACAGGGCGTGCACCTCCTCGGGCGTGGCGTCGGTGGCGACGTCGTAGTCCTTGGGCTCCAGGCCCAGCGCCAGGTCGCGCACCGCGCCGCCGACGATGAAGGCGGCATGGCCCTTGGCCTGCAGCGCGGAGGTCACCCGCAGCGCGCTGCCGCTCACCCGGTTGCGGGCGACGCCGTGCTGGTCGAAGGGGATGATCCGGAGGCGGGCCCGGGGCGATGCGCTACGGCCGAATACCTTGCTGAGAAGTTTCTTGATCATTGTCGAGATAGGGCCGCCAGATTATACACGCGGGCCGTCGCCGGGCAGGAAGTGCCGGGCGCGGCCGCTGCCATACTCCTGCAGGCGGCAGCGGAAAACCCGCTCCAGGTTTTCGCGGGTGAGCAGTTCGTCCGTGGCGCCGGCCAGGGCCTCGCCGTCGCCCAGCAGCAACAGCAGGTGGTCGCAGAAGCGGCTCGCCCAAAGGGTGTCGTGCAGCACCAGGGTCACGGAGCGTCCCGGCTGCTCCGCGAGGCCGCGAAGCACCTGCATCGCCTCCATCTGGTGGCGCAGGTCCAGGTGCTGCAGCGGCTCGTCCAGCAGGCACACCGCCGGGTCCTGCGCCAGCAGTTGCGCCAGCCGCGCCCGCTGGCGCTCGCCCCCGGAGAGCGTCCCCAGCGGCCGCTCCGCGAGCCCCCCCAGGTCCATCCGCTCCAGCGCCGCCTCCGCGCGCTCCAGGTCGGCGGCCTCCCAGCCGAACAGGCTCCGGGAGTGGGGATGGCGCCCCATCAGGACGTATTCCTGCAGGCTGCCCCAGAACGCCTGGGGCTCGTCCTGCAGCAGCACGCCCAGGGCGCGGGCCCGCTCCCGGGGCGCGCATTGCGCGAGATCCCGGGCGCCGAGCCGCACCGCGCCGGCCTGGGGCGGGCGCAGGCCGCCCAGTGTATGCAGTACCGTGGTCTTGCCGCTGCCGTTGAGCCCAAGGATGCCCCAGCACTCGCCCGGGCTGATCTCGAGGGACAAGCCCCGGCACAGGCTGCGCCCCGGAAATCCCACCGCGAGTTCGCGGCATTCCAGAATCATCTTCCCCTCGGCAGCAGCAGGAGCAGTAGCGGCACCCCCAGCAGCGCGGTGAGCACGCCCACCGGGAGCTGCAGCGGCGCCCATATCGTGCGCGCCGCGGTGTCCGCCAGGGTGAGGAAGCCGCCACCCAGCAACACCGCGGACGGCAGCAGCCAGCGGTAGTCGGTGATGCCCAGCAGGCGCAGCGCATGGGGCGCGAGCAGCCCGACGAAGCCGATGGTGCCGCCCAGCAGCACGGCGGAAGCCGTGCCGAGGGAGGCCGCGAAATAGATTCCCGCCTGCAGCGGCAGCACCGCCACGCCCAGGGTACGGGCCTTGAGCGGCCCCAGGCTGAGCACGTTGAGGCTGCTGGCAAACCCGAGCCCCAGCAGCGCGAGCGCCGCCAGCACCCCCCAGGCGGCCAGCGGGCTGCCGGCGTACGCAAGGTCGCCCATGAGCCAGAACAGCATCCCCTTGACCCCGGCAGCCGGCGCCAGGGTGAGCAGCAGGCTCACCAGCGCGCCGCAGCCCGCCGAAATCACGACCCCGGTGAGCAGCAGCCGGTATACGTTCCAGTCGCCGGCGCGGAAGCTCAGGGCGAACACCAGCGCCACCACCGCCAGCGCGCCCGCCAGCGCCCCGGCGCCGGTTCCCACGGCCCCCAGGCCCAGCAGCATGGACAGCAGCGAACCGACGGCGGCGCCCCCGGAAATTCCCAGCACATAGGGGTCGGCCAGGGGATTGCGCAGCAGCACCTGCAGCAGCGCACCCGCCTGCGCCAGCAATGCGCCGCAGGCGAAGGCGGCGGCGGCCCGGGGCAGCCGCAGGCGCAGGACGATGTCGCGTTCCACCGCCTCGCCGCCGCCGGCGAGGGCACGCAGCACCCGCTCCGCCGGCAGGTCGGCGCTGCCGTGCAGCAGGGAGAGCGCCATGCTCGCCAGCGCGAACAGCGCAAGCAGGGCGATCAGCAGGGGACGGGGCATGGGGGCAGGCGGTAAGCGGTGAACGGGTCAGGGGCAAGGTTCAAGGGGCAACGAACAGGCGTCGCCGACCGCGATCTGGCCCCTAGCCCCTGAGACTGATCACCGGCCAGCCGTGGCGCCCGGCATGGGCGCGCAGGGTGTCGTCCGGGTCCACGGCCACGGGATTCGACACCCTCCCCAGCAGCGGCAGGTCGTTCAGGGAATCGCTGTAGAAGAAACTCGCGGAAAAGGAGTGCAAGCCCAGCCCTCGGCCCGCGAGCCAGCGCTCCAGCCGCGTCACCTTGCCCTCCCGGAAGCACGGGACTCCCTCGACGCCCCCGGTGAACCCTCCGCCCGCCTGCTCCGGTTCGGTGGCGAGGAGGTGTTCGATGCCGAACTCCCGGGCGATGGGCGCGGTCACAAAGCTGTTGGTGGCGGTGACGACGGCGCTCAGGTCGCCGGCGTCGCGGTGCCGGTTCACCAGCTCCCTGGCCCGGGGCAGGATGATGGGCCGGATCTTGCGGCGCATGAATTCCAGGTGCCACGCGTCGAGTTGGGAGCGGGGATGGCGCGACAGGGGCTTCAACTGGAAGTCCAGGAACTCGTGGATGTCCAGCGTCCCGGCCTTGTACTGCTGGTAGAATTCGAGGTTCCGCGCCTCGTACACTTCCCGGTCGAGCACGCCCTGCTCGATGAGGAACTGGGCCCACTCGAAATCGCTGTCTCCCGCGAGCAGCGTGTTGTCGAGATCGAATAGTGCGAGGCGCATGATGACAAACGTTCAAAAACGTTGAAGTATAAC
>DASTHR010000007.1:0-2608 GCA_035718105.1 Burkholderiales bacterium | reverse complement strand
ATGGCCGCCCTGGGCCGCCTGCTGGGCGCAGGAAAGCTCCAGTTCGCGGGCGCGGCGGTGCTCCGGGAGCGACTGGACGTGGACCAGGGGGCGCTCACCCTGCTGGCACTCGCAGCGCCCGGGCACGGCATCGCCGCGCTGGTGGACCGGGCCGTCTGGTCGAATGAAACCATCCAACTCCATCCCCTCAACAGCGCCCGCACCTGGCTGGTGGCGCGGGTTGCCCTGGAACGGCTGCTGCAGGAATCCGGAGTTTCATTCACCGTGCTGGACGTCCCCGCCTCGCAGCCCTGAGGCGGCCCGCCAAAAAAAGCGGGCGCCGCAGCGCCCGCTCGAGTCCGACTGACGGGATGGATTACATGTGGTAGGCCGACTCGCCGTGGTAGGTCGTGTCGAGGCCTTCGCGCTCTTCTTCTTCCGTGACCCGCAGGCCGACGATCATCTTGATGATGAACAGCGCCACCACCGAGACCACCGCGGAGACCACCACCGCGGTCAGCACGCCCTGGAACTGTATCCAGAGCTGGGCTCCGATTCCCGGGAAGTCCCCCGGGTCGCCGCACTTGTTGGTCACGTAGTTGCAGATGCCCGCGCCGCCCAGGGAGGGCGAGGCGAACACGCCGGTGAGCAGCGCGCCCACGATGCCGCCCACGCCGTGGATGCCGAATACGTCGAGCGCGTCGTCCGCGCCCAGCATCTTCTTCAGGCCGGTCACGCCCCAGAAGCAGACCGCCGCGGCAACCGCGCCGATGACCAGCGCGCCGCCCACTCCAACGAAGCCGCAGGCCGGGGTGATGGCCACCAGACCGGCGACCGCGCCCGAGGCGCCACCCAGCATGGAGGGCTTGCCCTTGATCATCCACTCCGCCAGCGCCCAGACCAGCACTGCCACGGCGGTGGCCACCAGGGTGTTGATGAATGCCAGGGCCGCGACGCCGTTGGCCTCCAGGTTGGAGCCGACGTTGAATCCGAACCAGCCCACCCACAGCAGGGACGCGCCTACCATGGTCAGCGTGAGGCTGTGGGGGGTGAGGGCTTCGCGGCCGTAGCCGATGCGCTTGCCCAGCATGTAGGCCGCGACCAGGCCCGCGACGCCGGCGTTGATGTGCACCACCGTGCCGCCCGCAAAGTCCAGGGCACCCTTGGCCCACAGCCAGCCGGCGTTGGCGGTGACCGCTTCCAGGGTGGCCGCGTCCTTGATGGCGTCGGGGCCGTCCCAGTACCACACCATGTGTGCCATGGGGATGTAGGCGAAGGTGAACCACAGCGCCATGAAGAGCAGCATGGCGGAGAACTTCATGCGCTCGGCGAAGGCGCCGATGATGAGCGCCGGGGTGATCGCGGCGAAGGTGAGCTGGAAGGCCACGAACTGCAGTTCCGGAACATAGACCTCCTTGCTGAAGGTCGCGGCCATGGACTCGCCGGTCACGCCCTTGAGCAGCAGCTTGTCCAGGGATCCGAAGAATGGGCCGGGCCCGCCGAAGGTGAGGGTGTAGCCGTACACCACCCACAGCACCGAAATCAGCGAGAAAGTGATGAACACCTGCATCAGCACGCTCAGCATGTTCTTCTGCCGCACCAGGCCGCCATAGAACAGGGCGAGGCCGGGGATGGTCATCAGGATGACCAGCACGGTGGCCACGTACATGAACGCTACGTCCCCCTTGTTGGCCGTGGGCGCCGGTGCCGCGGCGGGGGCCGCGGCGTCCGCGGGGGCGGCCGCCGCGGGGGCCTCGGCGGGAGCCGCAGCCGGGGCAGCGGCGGGCGCGGCGGCCGCCGGGGCGGGTGCCGCCGGCTTGTCCTCCGCATGAACCGGGGCAGCCAGGCCGACGGCCCCGATCAGCGCGAATAGTGCGATCAGCTTTCTCATGGCGTTCTCCTAGAGGGCTTCCGCGCCGGTTTCCCCGGTGCGGATGCGGACGACCTGCTCGATGGACGAGACGAAGATCTTGCCGTCGCCGATCTTCCCGGTCTTGGCGGCCTTCTCGATGGCCTCGATGACCTGGTCGAGCATTTCATCCTTGATGGCGGCCTCGATTTTCACTTTTGGCAGAAAATCGACCACGTACTCGGCGCCGCGATAGAGCTCGGTATGCCCTTTCTGGCGGCCGAATCCCTTGACTTCGGTCACGGTGATGCCCTGCACGCCTATGGCGGACAGCGCCTCGCGGACCTCGTCAAGCTTGAACGGCTTGATGATTGCGGTAACGAGTTTCATGCGCGCTTCCTTTTGTTGGGGGCCGGGGCCGATCGTGGCGGCCCCGCCCGGTTGGATCAGGCTCTAGAAGGTCTTCTTGAACCAGACGGTGAGCTGCTCATCGGCGATGTTCTTGGGGAACACGCCGGTGCAAAGGTTCCCCGACACGGACCCGGTTTCGGTGATCGAACCGTAGCCGCAGTTGTTTGCGCCGCTTGTGCCTGTGTACATGGCGCCGATCTCCGCGCCCGCCAGCTTCGTGGATGCCTTGCCCAGGTCATAGGCGACACTGATGCGCCAGTCGTCGTAGGACAGCAGGTCGTCGTAGTCCACAAGCGTGCCCGGGATGTTGCCGTCGTACTTCTGGATGCCGTAGTGGGCGCCCAGGGTCACCCCGGTTTCGCCAATCGG
>DASTHR010000006.1:0-11294 GCA_035718105.1 Burkholderiales bacterium | reverse complement strand
GGAAGACGAGCTGGTGGAGATGTTCCGCGAGGAGTCGCGCCGCCACGGCCGGACGGCGCCCCTGCGCAGCATCGCCATCATCGATGAGCGGCCGACGGGGCAGTATCTTTACCCGGAATTTCTGCTGTTCCAGCGGCTGTTCGAGCGCCGCGGCATCGCGGCGGTGATCGCGGACGCGCGGGAGCTCGAAATCCGCGACGGCGCCCTGCGGGCGGCCGGGGTTCCCGTGGACCTGGTGTACAACCGCCTCACCGATTTCGGCCTCGACTGCCCGGAGAGCGCGGCCCTGCGCCGCGCCTGGCTCGAGGGCGCGGCGGTGGTGACGCCCCATCCCCGGGCCCACGCGCTCTACGCCGACAAGCGCAACCTCAGCCTGCTGGCCGATGCCGCCCTGCTCGAGTCCTGGGGCGTGGCGCCGGAGACGGTGGCGCTGCTGGCCGCGGGCGTTCCCCGCACCGTGCTGGTGGATCCCGCCCATGCGGCGGAGTTGTGGCAGCGGCGGCGCCGGCTGTTCTTCAAGCCCGCGGGGGGATTCGGCTCCCGCGGGTCTTACCGGGGTGACAAGCTGACCCGCGGGGTGTTCGAGGACATCCTGCGCGGCGACTACGTGGCACAGGATTATGCGCCTCCCGGCGAGCGCCAGGTGCGGGACGCCCAGGCTCCGGTGACGCTGAAAGTCGATCTGCGAAACTACGTTTACGCCGGCAAGGTGCAACTCCTCGCCGCCCGGCTCTACCAGGGCCAGACCACGAACTTCCGCACCCCGGGGGGCGGCTTCGCGCCGTTGTTCTATCCCGTCCCGGTTCCGGCATAGAGGTGCGCCCGGGACCAGGGCTGGACGCTGCGGCCGTCGGCCGGTGTCCGGGTTCCCAGCACCTGGTGGATGCTCACCCAGTTGTGCTCGAAGGCGTGGGCGCAGCCCGCGAGGTACAGCAGCCAGATGCGGTAGCGCCGCTCGCCCGCCATTGCCCTGGCGTCCAGGTGGGCCGCCTCCAGGCGCTCCGCCCAGAGCTGGCAGGTGCGGGCATAGTGGCGGCGCAGGGACTCCACATCCACCACCTCCAGGCCCTGGGCGGACATCTCCCGCACCACCAGGGAGAGGTGAGGCAGTTCCCCGTGGGGAAACACGTAGCGCTCGATGAACTCCCCGGCGCCGAGTCCCACCCAGCGGCTGTCCGCGTCCACCGCGGTGATGCCGTGGTTCATCACCATGCCGCCTTGCTTCAGCAGGCGGCGGATGACGCCGAAATATCCGGGGAGATTCCTGAGTCCGACATGCTCGAACATGCCCACGCTGGCGATCTTGTCGTACACCCCCTCGCCCGGGTGGTCGCGGTAGTCCTGGAGCAGTACCCGGCAGCGGCCCTCCAGGGCATCCGCGCGAATGCGTTCGGTGGCGAGATCGTACTGGTTGCGGGAGAGCGTGATGCCCGTCGCATGCACGCCGTAGTGCCGCGCCGCCCAGCGAATCAGCGCTCCCCAGCCGCAGCCGATGTCCAGAAGTTTCTCCCCGGGCCGGAGCATGAGTTTGCGGCAGATGTGGTCCAGCTTTCGCGCCTGGGCGGTGTGGATATCCTCTTCCCCGGAAGGGAAATAAGCGCAGGAGTAGACCATCTCCCGGTCCAGCCAGAGGCCGTAGAACTCATTGGAGACATCGTAGTGATAGGCGATGGCGTCCGCGTCCAGCCTCCTGGAATGGCGGCGGCGCGGCCGCCAGAAGCGCGGGACGGAAGTGCCAGGCGCGACCCGCGCCAGGCCCTCGCCAACGCGGATGATTTCCCGCACCGGGCCTTCCACTTCGATGTGCCCCTCCACCACGGCCTTGCCCAGGGTGCTGAGGTCCGGTTTCAGGAAATAGCGGGCGGCGGACGGACGCGGCAGGGTGATGGCTACCCTCGGCGCCGGAGCAAGATCCACGGTATGGCCGTTCCAGAGCCGCACGCGCAGCGGCAGGGCATTGCGCCTGCCGATGTTCTCCAGTAGCCGTTGGATTCGGGTTTCGAGCAGCATGATCCCGGCCTCCGCCCGCGGGCGCGCGGAGTCCCGAGTGCGACGGTCCGGCGCGCCGAAACTGGATTCAGTCTAGCACCGGCGGCGGACAATGCCGGACTTCCCGTCCCGCCGCGAATCAGGCGCCGGCCTGCGCCAGCAGCCGTTCCATCACGGATTCGGCCTGGGCGGGGTAGCCGCCTCCGAACAGGTTGGCGTGATTGAGCAGGTGGTAGAGGTTGTAGAGCTGCTTGCGCACCGCGTAGCCGGAGTCCAGCGGCCAGGCCTCGGCGTAGGCGGCGTAGAAGGCGGAAGGAAACCCGCCGAACAACTCGGTCATGGCCAGGTCCGCTTCCCGGTCTCCGTAGTACACCGCGGGGTCGAACACCACCGGCTCCCCGGAAACCATGTAGCCGTGGTTGCCGCCCCACAGGTCGCCATGCAGCAGCGAAGGCGCCGGCGAATAATCCCGGAAAAACGACTCCAGTCGTCCCATCAGCCGCTCGCCCCTGGCCTGCAGCGCGCCGCGCAGCCCGTTGCGCGCCGCGAGCCGGAGCTGGAAGCCGAGACGGTGTTCGCGCCAGAACGCGATCCAGTCGTTGCCCGGGGTGTTCGGCTGCGGCGTGGAGCCGATGGTGTTGTCGCGCCTCCAGCCGAAGCCGCGGCCCGTCACGCGGTGCATCCGTGCGAGCATCCGGCCCAGCTCCCGAGGGTCGCCGCGACCGCCCAGTTCCAGGTATTCCAGCACCAGCCACGAGGCGCCCCCGTCGGCGCCGTGGCACACCGGCTCCGGCACGCGGATTGTCTTCGTCGCCAGGATCTCGGCGAGGCCCTCCGCCTCGGCGGCGAACATCTCGGCCCGGTCCGCGCGGTTCAGCTTCACGAAGTAGCGCCGGCCGCCGCCTTCGACCAGGCAGGCCTCGTTGATGCAGCCGCCGCCGAGGCTGGAGCGACGGGTGATGGCGAAGGGCGTTGCGGTGGACGCGGCGACCTGGGCCTCGATGCGCCCCCAGGTCCCGTCCCGGCTGGACATTTACTTCAGCGTGGCACGGGCGCGGGCGATGGCGGAGCGCACCTGCTCCGGCGCGGTGCCGCCCACGTGATTGCGGCTCGCCAGCGACCCTTCCAGGGTGAGCACCTGGAACACGTCTTCGTCCACCAGCGTTGAGAACTGGCGCAGGTCCGCGATGCTGAGTGCGGAGAGGTCGCAACCCTTCTGCTCCGCAGCGCGCACCGCCTGGGCCACCGCCTCGTGGGCGTCGCGGAACGGCAGGCCCCTGCGCACCAGGTAATCGGCGAGGTCGGTGGCGGTGGAGAAGCCGCGCGCCGCCGCCCGGCGCATGGCGTCCTTGTTCACCGTGATGCCGGGGATCATGTCGGCGTAGATGCGCAGGGTGTCGGTGAGGGTGTCCACGGCGTCGAACAGCGGCTCCTTGTCCTCCTGGTTGTCCTTGTTGTAGGCCAGGGGCTGGCCCTTCATCAGGGTAAGCAGGGTGACGAGGCTGCCGTTCACGCGCCCGGTCTTGCCCCGCACCAGTTCCGGCACGTCCGGGTTCTTCTTCTGCGGCATGATGGAGGAGCCGGTGCAAAAGCGGTCGGCGAGGTCAATGAAGCCGAAGGGGGGGCTCATCCACAGGATCAGTTCCTCGGAGAGCCGCGACAGGTGGGTCATGGCGAGCGCCGCGGCGGCGCAGAACTCGATGGCGAAGTCCCGGTCGGAGACCGCGTCCAGGGAGTTGGCGCACACGCCGTCGAAGCCCAGCTCCCGCGCCACCATCTCCCGGTCGATGGGATAGCTGGTACCGGCCAGCGCCGCCGCGCCCAGGGGCAGGCGGTTCACCCGCCTGCGGCAGTCGGTGAGGCGGCCGTGGTCCCGCTCCAGCATCTCGAAGTAGGCCATGAGGTGGTGGCCAAAGGTGACGGGCTGCGCCACCTGCAGGTGGGTGAAGCCGGGCATCACGGTGTCGGCGTGGCGCTCCGCCAGGTCGAGGAGGGCGCGCTGCAACGCCCGCACCAGTTCCAGGAGGCTGTCGAGGGCGGCACGCAGCCACAGGCGCACGTCGGTGGCGACCTGGTCGTTGCGGGAACGGCCGGTGTGCAGGCGCTTGCCGGCGTCGCCCACCAGCGCGGTGAGGCGGCGCTCGATGTTGAGGTGCACGTCCTCGGCGTCCAGCGACCATTCGAACCGGCCGTCGCGGATTTCCTCCAGCACCCGGGCCATGCCGCGCTCGATGGCCGCCAGGTCGTCGGCGGAGAGCACGCCCGCCCTGGTCAGCATGCGCGCGTGGGCGAGGGAGCCCCGGATGTCGAACTCCGCGAGCCGCTTGTCGAAGGAAACCGAGGCGGTGTAGCGCTTGGTGAGTTCGGACACCGGTTCGGCGAAACGCCCGGACCAGGCGCCGGACTGCGGCTTGTCGTCTTGCATGGCGTGGATAACAATGAGTGCGTGACAAGTATAAGTCAAATCCCCCCGGCGCCCGCCCGCAGCCTGCCGGACTTCCGCAACCTGGGGGTGATGCTGCGCCTGCTGGTCATGGTCACCCTCGCTAGCCTGATGGCAGCGGTATTGCGCACTGCCGCCTGGGACGAAGTGCCCCGCGCCTTCATGGCGATCTCGTTTTCGGTGCAGCCGGTGCTGCTGCTCGCCATGCTGATGCTGTATCTCGCCGGCCCCTGGCTGGCGCGCCAGCCCTACGCCCGGGGTGCCGCCCTGGTGCTGCTGTCCGCGGCGCTCGCCGCGCTGCTGGTGCATGGCGCGGTGCTGCGGATTCCGGGCATGGAGGAACCCGACCGGCTGCGCTTCCTGGTGGTGAGCCTCGCGGCCGCCGCGCTGCTGCTGGGGTATTTCGACCTGCGGGGCCGGGCCCTGTCGCCGGCGCTCACGGAGGCGCGGCTGCAGGCGCTGCAGGCCCGCATCCGGCCCCACTTCCTGTTCAACAGCATCACCGCGGTCCTGTCCATCATCCGCTCCGACCCGAAGCGCGCCGAGGTCGCCCTGGAGGACATGGCCGAGCTGTTCCGATCGGTGATGTCCGACAGCCGGCAACTCTCGCCCCTCAGGCGCGAAGTGGACCTGTGCCGCCAGTACCTGCAGCTGGAGTCGCTGCGGCTGGGCGACCGCCTCGCCGTGGAGTGGCACCTTGAGAAGATGCCCGAGGACGCCCTGGTCCCGCCGCTGGTGCTGCAACCCCTGGTGGAGAACGCCGTGTACCACGGCATCGAGCCGGCGGCGCAGCCGGGGGTGGTGAGCATCAACCTGTACAAGGCGGGCAGCGAGGTGCACATGGTGCTGAAGAACCCCTACCTGGGGGACGCCGACCGCCATGCCGGCAACCGCATGGCGCTGGCGAACATCCGTGAGCGCCTGGCGCTGCATTTCGACGCCGAGGCGAACCTGGACACGCGCACCCTGGGGCGGACCTACCAGGTCCATATCACGCTGCCCTATTTGACGGGGGCCGCCCGGTGAGCGCTGCGGGACCGCTGCGGGTGCTGATCGTGGACGACGAGGCCCCGGCGCGAAGCCGCCTGCGCGATCTGCTGGCGGACTGCGCCCCGGTGGTGCCCACGGAGGTGGTGGGGGAGGCGGGTAACGGGCGCGAGGCGCTGGATCTGCTCGCGGCGGGCGAGGCGGACCTGGTGCTGCTGGACATCCGCATGCCGGAGATGGACGGGATCGAGCTGGCACGCCATCTGCTGACCCTGCCCCGCGCGCCGGCGGTGGTGTTCACCACCGCCTACGATGCCTATGCCATCCGGGCCTTCGAGCTGCGCGCCGTGGACTATCTGCTCAAGCCCATCCGGGCCGCCCGGCTGCAGGAGGCGCTGGAGCGCGCCCGCAACGCGCGCCCCCCGGCGGCCGAGGTGCTGCGGCAACTGGCCCCGGCGCCCCGCGTCCACCTCTCGTCCCTGGAGCGCGGGCGGGTGCAGCTGATTCCGGTGCGGGACATCGTCTATCTCAAGGCCGAGCTCAAGTACGTCACCGCCCGCACCCGGGACCGGGAGTACCTGGTGGACGAGTCACTGACCCGGCTGGAAGAGGAATTCGGCCCGCGTTTCGCCCGCGTCCACCGCAACTGCCTGGTGGCGCGGGACCATGTCACCGGCTTCGAGCGCGTCGCCGAGGAGGGTGGCGAGGGCCGCTGGGTGGTGCTGCTGGACGGGGTGGCGGAGCGGCTGCCGGTTTCGCGCCGCCAGCAGCATGTGGTGAAGGATCTCGCCGGCTGAAGTTGTGGTTCCGCCTTGAGGCGGAAATGCGGCGTAGGTGTCCGGCTGAAGCCGGACCCACAAGGGATCGTGGGTCCGCATTCATGCGGACGGCGACGCCGCATGTCCGACTGAAGCCGGTATCTACCGTGTCACAGCTACAGCGCCACCTGGGCGCCGACTTCGACCACGCGGTTCGGCGGCAGACGGAAGAAATCGGTGGCGCTGCCGGCGTTTCTGAACATGGCGATGAACAGCCGTTCCTGCCAGTAGGGCATTTCCGACTTCAGCTTCGGGATCAGGGTTTCGCGGCCGATGAAGAAGGAAGTCTCCATCAGGATGTCGAATTCCAGGCCGTGCCGCGCGCACTGCTCCAGGTCCCGGGGCAGGTTGGGCTCGTCCATGAAGCCGTAGGTCACGGTGACGCGGCAAAAGTTGAGCGGCAACGGCTCCACCTGCGTCCGCTCCGCCTGCGGAACATGCGGCATGTCGCGCACCACCACCGTCACCAGCACCACCCGCTCGTGCAGCACCTTGTTGTGCTTGAGGTTGTGCAGCAGCGCGTGGGGCACGGCCCTGGGGTTGGGGGTGAGGAACACGGCGGTGCCGGGCACCCGCGTCGGTTCCCCGTAGCTCAGGCTCGTGATGAAGGGCTCGAGGTCGATGGCCTGCTCCCGCAGCCGCGCGTAGAGCATTTCCCGACCGCGCTTCCAGGTGGAGAGCAGGGTGAAGATAACGCCGCCCACCACCAGCGGGAACCAGCCGCCGTCGGGAATCTTCAGCACGTTGGCGCCGAAAAAGGAGAGTTCGATCACCAGGAAGCAGGCGAACAGGGCGCCCGCCCGGAGCGGTCCCCAGCCCCAGACGCGGCTCACCACCATGGCCGCGAGGATGGAGGTGATCACCATGTCGCCGGTGACCGCGATGCCGTAGGCCGCCGCCAGATTGCCCGAGGAGCGGAAGCCCAGCACCAGGGCCAGCACCAGGGCGAACAGCCCCCAGTTCACGAACGGCAGGTAGATCTGGCCTTTCTCCCGCTCGGAGGTGTGCTGGACCGCCATGCGCGGAACGAACCCGAGCTGCATGGCCTGGCGCGTCACCGAGAACGCGCCGGAAATCACCGCCTGGGAGGCGATCACGGTGGCGAGGGTGGCCAGCGCCACCAGCGGATACAGCGCCCAGTCCGGCGCCATGTGGTAGAACGGACTGGTCACCGCCCCGGGCTGCTCCAGCACCAGGGCTCCCTGCCCGAAATAGTTGAGCACCAGCGCCGGCAGCACGAAGCCAAACCACGCCAGGCGGATCGGCCGGGGCCCGAAATGTCCCATGTCCGCGTAAAGGGTTTCGGATCCGGTTACCGCCAGCACCACCGCGCCCAGGATCACGAAGGCCAGCCCGCGGTTCTCCATGAAAAACCACACCGCGTGGGCGGGATTCACGGCGGCCAGCACCCCGGGGTGGTGCAGGATGTTGACCACGCCCAGCAGCGCCAGGGTGAGGAACCAGACCGTCATAACCGGCCCGAACAGCACGCCCATGCGGCCGGTGCCGTGGTGCTGCGCCGCGAACAGCGCGAACAGCACCGCCACGGTGATGGGGACCACGTAGCGGGTGAAGGCGGGGGTGGCGACCTCCAGGCCTTCCACCGCCGACAGCACCGATATCGCAGGCGTAATCATGCCGTCGCCGTAGAACATGGCGGCCCCGAGCATGCCGATGACGATCACGAACTTCTCGCGCCGCGGCCGGCCCTGGGCGTCGCCCAGGGCGAGGGCGATCAGCGCCATGATGCCGCCCTCGCCCCGGTTGTCGGCCCGCATCACGAAGCCGACATACTTCACCGACACCACGATGATCAGTGACCACAGGATCAGGGACAGGATGCCCAGCACGTTTCCCGGCGTGAGCGGGAGCGGGTGGTGGGTGCTGGCGAACACTTCCTTGAGGGTGTACAGGGGGCTGGTGCCGATGTCGCCGTACACCACCCCAAGGGCGGCGAGGGCGAGCGCCGGAAGGCCGGAGCGGGGCGCGCCGGCCGGCTCCTGCTGCTGCGCGGCGGTCGGTTCGGAACCCATGCCTGGTCGCGGATCGCCCGTCAGCGGGGCCCCCAGGCGGCGGCCGGC
Source organism: Burkholderiales bacterium (assembly GCA_035718105.1). Lineage (GTDB taxonomy): Bacteria > Pseudomonadota > Gammaproteobacteria > Burkholderiales > UBA6910 > UBA6910. Next base: position 2,976 of record DASTHR010000006.1, on the reverse strand, counting down.
CGGGCGCGGGCGAGACCCTGCTCCAGGGCACGCTCCAGGTAAAGGCCGTAGAGTTCCGGGGTGAGCAGCCCCACCAGGGGCTCCGCCGCTTCCCGGCCCGCGGGGTCGAACACCTTGACCGTGGGCGCGAGGCGGATCTGCTGCTCCGTGGCGAATTTTCCGTGAGTGGTCATGCGGCCGGCGAAGTCCGCCAGGGCCAGCGGGCTGTTCAGGTCCACCTGGCGCAAGATCACCCGGTCGCGCCACTCGGGGCTCGACTGCAGGGGGTGCAGGAACTCGCGTCGCACCCGCTCGCAGTAGCCGCAGCCCGGGAGGCTGAACAGCACCACCAGCGGCACCCCCCGCTCCCGGGCCTGCCGCAGGTCCGCCGAAAGGTCGGCGGCGGTGCCGATTTCCGCCGCGCCCGCGCCCGGCGCCGCGAACGCCCATGCTAGAATTAGCGCCCCGGCGAGGCTCAGGGCCCGCGCGGCAACCTTCCTCAAAACGCCATCCATCCCTTTGGCACCATGAGTCCCAAGACCACTCCAGCCCTTCCCGCCCGGGTCGTGATTGCCACCCGGGAGAGCGCGCTGGCGCTTTGGCAGGCAAGGCATGTCCAGGCGAGGCTCGCCGGATTATATCCGCAAACCGAATTTGCCCTGCTGGGCATGACCACCCGCGGCGACCAGCTGCTGGATTCGCCGCTGTCGCGCATCGGCGGCAAGGGCCTTTTCGTCAAGGAACTGGAGCAGGCCATGGAGGAGGGTCGCGCCGACATCGCGGTGCACTCCATGAAGGACGTGCCCATGGTGCTGCCGCCGGGTTTCACCCTGGCCGCCATCGGCGAGCGCGAGGACCCGCGGGATGCCTTCGTTTCCGCGCGCTTCCGCTCCCTGGAGGAACTGCCGCCGGGGAGCGTGGTGGGCACCGCCAGCCTGCGCCGGGAAAGCCAGTTGCGCGCGCGCTTCCCGCAGCTGCGGATCGCCACCCTGCGCGGCAACGTCCAGACCCGGCTGCGCAAGCTGGACGAGGGGCAGTATGCGGCCATCATCCTGGCGGCGGGCCTGAAGCGGCTGGGACTCTCCGAGCGCATCACCGCCATCCTGGCGCCGGAGGAGAGCCTGCCCGCCGTGGGGCAGGGTGCGCTGGGCATCGAGTGCAGGGAAGGCCGTTCGGATCTGGAGGCGCTGCTCGCGCCCCTCAACCACGACGCCACCGCCCGCTGCGTGCGCGCCGAGCGCGCCATGAGCCGGGCCCTGGCCGGAAGCTGCCAGGTGCCCCTGGGGGGCTTCGCCGAGATTTCCGCGGGGCGCATGCGCATGCGGGGATTCGTCGCCACGCCGGAGGGCACGCGCATGGCGCGCGCCGAGGCCGAGGGCGATCCTGCGACTCCCGAGGAACTGGGTACCCGGCTGGCGCAGACCCTCAAGTCCCTGGGGGCCGAGGAGATTCTCTCCCAGTTGGAGGCCGGGGCGCGGTGAACGCGGCGGCGGAAGTGACGCGCGCCAACCTTGCGCCGCTTGCGGGACGCGGCATCCTGGTGACGCGCCCGGCGGGGCAGGCGCAGGCCCTCGCGCGGCTGATTTCTGAAGCCGGGGGGCGCGCCATTGCCTTCCCGGTGATCGAGATCATCGAGGTGGAGGACCTGCGCCCCCTGCTCGAAATCGTCGATCGCCTCGACGAATTTCGGCTCGCCATCTTCATCAGCCCCAACGCCGTGGACAAGGCCATGAATCTGGTGGCGGCGCGGCGTGCCCTGCCGGCGTCCCTCAAGGTCGCCGCCGTGGGCCAGGGAAGCGCCCGGGAGCTGCGCCGCCGCGGCGTGCCCGAGGTGATCGCCCCCCACGGCCGCTTCGACAGCGAGGCGCTGCTGGAGCTGCCGGAGCTTGCGCAGGTTGCGGGCTGGCGGGTGGTCATCTTCCGCGGCGAGGGGGGGCGGGAGTTGCTGGGGGACACGCTCCGGGCCCGCGGCGCCGAGGTCACCTACGCCGAGTGCTATCGCCGCGGCCGCCCCAGCGCCGATGCTGCCGCGCTGCTGCGCGCCTGGGCGCGCGACGAGGTTCACGCCGTGACGGTCACCAGCAGCGAGGGCCTGCACAACCTGTTCGACATGCTGGGCAAGCTCGGCCAGCAGTGGCTGAAGCAGACGCCCCTGTTCGCGCCCCATCCGCGCATCGCCCAGGCGGCGCGGGACCTCGGCATCGTCAACGTCATCACCACCGGGCCGGGCGACGAGGGCTTGTTCGCCGGGCTGCGGGATTACTTCGCGGGACAGCGATGAGCGAAACCCAGGCCACTCCCCAGATCCAGCCTGCCGCACAGCAGCCCGCCAGGGCGGCATCCCATCGCAGGTGGCGCGCCACCCTGGCCCTGCTGCTGGCGCTGGTCGCCCTGGGCGGACTCGGCTGGCATTGGTGGGACAACCGGCACCGCATGAACGAGCTGCGCCAGGAGCTCGCCCGCAGGCTCGCCGAGTCCGACGCGGCGGGACGGGAGGCGCGGGCCGCGGCTGCCCAGGCCCAGGAGACCACGCGGCAGACGGACGCCCGGCTCGGCCTGCTGGAGGCGAAGGTTGCCGAGTTCCAGGGCCAGCAGGTGGCGCTGGAGGCGCTGTACCAGGAACTCTCGCGCAACCGCGACGAGACCGCGCTGGCCGAGGTGGAGCACTACCTGCTCACCGCCGGCCAGCAGCTCGCCCTGGGCGGCAACGTGCGTGGCGCGCTGATGGCGCTGCAGGGCGCCGACGCGCGCCTCGCCGTGCTCAACCGGCCGCAGCTCCTCGCCCTGCGCAAGGCCATCGCAAAGGACATGGACCGCCTGGCCGCGCTGCCCCACGTGGACATCATCGGCATGAGCCTGCGCCTGGACAACCTGATCGCGGCGGTGGACAGCCTGCCCCTGGCCGCCGAGGTGCGTCCGGAAGGCGCGGCCCCGGCGCGTCCGGCGGCGGAGGGCAGCCCGTGGCGGCGCTGGTGGCTCGAGACCTGGGCGGACATC
>DASTHR010000005.1:0-4415 GCA_035718105.1 Burkholderiales bacterium | reverse complement strand
GTTTATTAATAGTTGATGTATATATATTTTTTCTTGTGCGAGCGGCAAAGGCGGATCGGCTCCGGAGCCGGCGCCAGGGCTTACGGTAGCAGTCGCGGGCTGGCGTGGTCTCCGGGGGGTCCCAGGGGGAGAAGTTCCAGGTGGTGGGTGCGATCGGACACTTGCCGATGCGCCCGCGTGGCCTTCGTCAGCGCCGCACGCCAGGGAGTCGCGCCCTTGCGCTGGCCGCGCCACCGGCCTTCCGCTTCGGCTTTGCCGCCTTGCGCGCCGCGGCCTTTTCGGGTTTGGGCAAGAGCTTGGCCGCGTAGTAGTCGAGCGCCCAGTGGGTCTTGGCCTGTTGCTCGGCATCGCGCTCCGCACCCACTTCAGCGAGGAAAGCCAGGAAGCCCCCGACCGCGGCGGCGGCCTGCGCCGCTGGCGCCTTGATCGAGACCTCCATCATCTGGTCGCCGTCCTCGCGCTTCCACAACTCGGCGGTGATCGGCCATGGGCACGCCGGATCGTCGATGCGCCAGCGATGAGCCGTCACCGGCCCGAGCACCGCGAGGCGCGAAAAGTCGATGGTGCGCCCCGCCATCTGGCCCAGGAACGCCTCCTGCTCCTTGGTGAAGATTGCGGCGATGCGCCTGCTGCCGGCCGCGACACGCTTGATGAGTCCGCGCGCCACCGGCATCGAGAACGACGCCGACTTGACCAGCCCCTTCTCGCTTGCGTCGGCCTCGATCTTGAAGTCGCGGTACTTCCGCCACTTCCTGCCGACGGACCCGGGGTCCACCGGCCGGAACTTCACGGTGCTGTCGTGTTCGCCCCCCACCGTGCGGCGGGCTCGCGCGATGATTCCGGCCGACAGCAGCTCGAGATCCGGCGTGTCGAAGAAATAGATGTAGCGCTCCTCGTCGTTGCGCTCGGTGAGGCCGAAGCGCTTCAGCGCCTCGCGGACCTGGTGGTCCGGGATCGTGGCCTTGATCTCGATCGCCTCGGCGCCAGCCATTGCCTTCGCGACCTGCCCACGCGTTGCCGCTCCCCGCTTCATGTCCACTCTCCCTGGTTGTGACTGCTGGTGCGCGCAGTTCGGACGTGCACGGGCGTCGGCCCCGGCGCACGAAGAATAGGAGATCCGACGCCGCTTCCGCAAGCGCGCCGGGCCAGATTCTTGGACTGACGTGAGTCGTCAGTCGGGCATTTCATGGCGAAGCAGCCTGGAATCGGCACCGGCACCGCGATGGGGGCGCTGCCGGGGTGAGCGTGGCGCGAGGGGACTACCGACGCGCGACATCGACTGGTCGTCCTGCGGGCACTGCCGCCCGATGCGCGGATCAGCGATGCCTCCTGATCTGTCGCCCGGCTCGGATTCCGGATGCATTCCCCTGTCAACGGCGCAAGCCCAGGTTGCGCTCAATGCACCGTGCACACCATGCAGGGGTCGAAGGAGCGCACCACGTGCTGCACGGCCAGCGGCACGGTCTCGCCCGCCGCGACGGGCGTGCCCACCAGCGCCTGCTCCAGGGCGCCGGGGGTGCCGGAGGCGTCGCGGGGCGAGAAATTCCAGGTGGTGGGGGAGACGATCTGGTAGTTGCGGATGCGGCCGCGCTCGATGCGCAGCCAGTGGCCGAGGCTTCCTCGGGCGGATTCCGCGAGCCCCATGGAACTCGCCTCCTCGGGCAGCGCGCCGTGGTGGCAGAAGGGCTTGCCGGGCTTGAGCGCCCGGGCCCAGCGCTCCATGGCGGGGAGCACGCGGGCGATTTCCAGCAGCCGGGCAATGACCCGGTTGCGCACGTTGCCGCCGGAAGCCGCCACCAGTTCGCGGACCAGGGCATGGCCGTCCACCACCTGCCGCGCCAGGGCGCCGGTCTCCACCACCCTGCCGGCGAGCCGCGGCGCCTTGCACCAGGAATAGGCGTTTGCCTTGTCCGGCAGCGGCTGGGTCACGCCCGCCGCGGGGTGCAGCGGCTCGGTGGGTCCGCCCATCCAGCTGGAGCTCAGGTCCTCGGTGATGGCGCCGGGGTCGAGGCGCCGCAGCTTGCCGTCCCACACGCCGCGCCGGAACAGCTGCCTGTTGCCGGCGGGGTAGGCGCCGAAGCTGAGGAAGCGGTCGCCGGCGCGGCCGAGCGCGGCGAGCTGCAGGTCGTCGGCGATTTCCAGGAACTGGCGGAAGTCGGAGGAGGCGGGCTCCCGGCCCCCCATCCAGGCACGAAGCGCATCCTCGCTTTCGATGGCCGCCACGGCCTCCAGCGTGTCGCCGAACAGCCGCCGCTCCAGCCAGCCCCGGAACTCGGTGAGCAGGGCGTAGACGCGGATTTTCTCCGCCTCCTCCACGGGGCGGGAGCTGCCGCCGGGCTGGATGGCCAGGGTGTGGGGCCACTTGCCGGCGAGGTATCCCATCAGGTTCAGGAACGCGGCGCGCGCCGGCAGCATCTCGGCGGTGGCGGCGCCGGTGACGGCGGCGAAGCGCGGCGCCGCGCAGGCGTGCCAGGGGCGCCCGGCGTAGGCGGGGCGCGCGAAGTCCGGCATGAAGAACAGGTAGAAGTGGGTGAGGTGGTCGGCGAGGTTCTCCGCCGCCAGCACCAGGTTGGCGGCGAGCTGGCCGTTCTCGGGCAGCTCCAGCGCCATGGCGGCGGCGAGCGCCCGGGCCGCTGCGGTGGACTGGGACACGGAGCAGATGCCGCAGATCCGGGGCGCGAACACCAGCGCGTCCAGGGGATCCTTGCCCTGCAGGATCTGCTCGAAGCCGCGGTACATGGGGGAATTCACATAGGCGGCGCGCACCGCGCCGCCGGCGATGTCCAGCGTCACCTCGAGGTCGCCCTCGACCCGGTTGAAGGGGCCGACCACGAGGCGGGTCACGCGAACGTCCTCACTTGGCGCCGGGCTTGCGCACCGGCGGCGGCACCACCTGGTGGTCGGCGACGGCGTTCTCCCGCACCCGCTTCGGGGTGGCGGACTTGGACAGCGCGGCCAGGGCGATGAACCAGGCCTTGGGCATGTCCGTGGGCAGGGACAGGGGGATGCCGGCCACCTTGTGGGTGGCGGCAAACGGGTGCCCGGGCTCCTCGAACTGCGGCTCGGTGCAGGCGATGCAGGCGAAGCCGCCGCGCACGCAGGAGCCGGAGCCGTTCCACAGCCGGGAGTTGCAGTCGGCGTGTGCGACCGTGCCCTGGCAGCCCATGTTCTCCATCAGGCAGCCCAGGTCCGAGGACTTCTGGGCGCTGGCCTTGAACTCGTAGTACTCGTTGCGGGTGCAGCCGTGGTGCACCAGGTGGCTCGCGTAGAAGCGGGGGCGGCCGAACTCGTCCAGGTCGTGCTTTGCCATCCCGCCCAAGGCCAGCGCCATCAGGGTGTCGGTGACCCAGCCGGGATGGGTCGGGCAGCCCGCGACGTTGATCACCGGCAGGCCTTCCTTCGAGCGGTAGCGCGGCCCCAGCAGCCCGCCCGCGATGTCGCCGTCGAACTGCAGGCCGCAGGCCTCGGTGGGGTTGGCCCCGGCGGCGGGGATGCCGCCGAAAGCGGCGCAGCTTCCCACCGCCAGGGTGTAGCGCGCCCGTGTGGCGAGGCGCCTGATCCACGCGGTCATCGGGACGTTGCTGCCGGCGAGCAGGTGGAAGCGGCCGCTGCCGCGCGGTCCCCGCAGGGCGGCGCCCTCCACGCACAGCACGTCCAGGCTCTCCGTTCCGTCGGCGCAGCGCTCCAGCAGCGTCAGCGCCTCGGCGCCGGTCTCCTCGGAGAGCGCCGGGTGCCACAGGAAGCGGATGCCCAGGGCCGCCAGCGAGCCGATGAGGTCGCGGGCATCGCTCCCCAGCAGCGAGATGGTGCAGCCGCCGCAGCCGCCGGACTGCAGCCAGAGCACGTTGAGTGGCGTCGTCATAAACCTCCTTCACCACAGAGGCACAAAGAACGGAAATTCAAAAGCGCTTGACGCAGAGGGCGCGGAGGATGCGGAGGAGGTCAAGAAGGCAACTCTTGAGTTCGCTTTCCGCCGCCTCCTTTGCGTCCTATGCGGTGAATGACTTTGATTTTCTCCGTGCCTCTGTGTCTCTGTGGTTAATCAGCCGTCCTTCCGTTCCAGGCCGTAGCGCGAAAGCTTGTTGCGCAGCCCGACCCGGGACAGCCCCAGCTCGTTCGCCGCCCGGGTCTTGTTCCAGCGGTGGCGGATCAGGGCCTCCTTGAGCACTCGCGCCTCCAGCGCCTCCATCCGTTCCTTGAGGCTGCCGTCCGTGCCCGCCAGCAGGCGCATCGGTTCCTCCTCTTCCTCCCGCGCCGCCTGCACCACCCTGGGCGAGAGCAATTCCGCGCCCAGCAGCGGCTCGTCCGCCAGGGCCAGCATGCGCAGGATCTCGTTCTGCATCTCGCGGGCGTTGCCGGGCCAGCGGTAGGCGATGAAGCACGCCATGGCCTCCGGCGTGAAGCCCTGCGCCTGC
>DASTHR010000004.1:0-5796 GCA_035718105.1 Burkholderiales bacterium | reverse complement strand
GAAACCAGGGCATCGTAGAGCTGGGACGGCTTGATCGGCTTGTTGATCTGCACCGCAAAGCTGGCGCGCTCCCAGGCCACGCCCTTCTGCCGCTGCCCCATGGAGGTGAGCATGACCAGGGGCAGCGCCTTCGGATCCCGGTACTTGCGGATCTCCAGCGCGAGGCCCATGCCGTCCATTTCCGGCATCGCCATGTCCAGGATCGCGATATCGAAGGCGTGGCCGTGACGCACAAGGTCCAGCGCCTCGATGGCCGAAGCCGCGGCCGACGGCAGCATCCCCCAGGCCAGGGCATGCTTGACCAGGATGCGGCGGTTGGTGGTGTTGTCGTCCACGATCAGGATGCGCTTGCCGGTAAGGGCGGGCGAGCCCTGATGCAGGTAATCGCGCTCGCCGCGCCCCGCCGCCTCGACCAGAAGTGTGAAATGGAAGGCCGAGCCCTGCCCCACCTGGCTTTCCACCCACATGGCGCCTCCCATCATCTCCGCCAGCCGCTTGCTGATGGCAAGCCCCAGCCCCGTGCCGCCGTACTTGCGGGTGGTGGACGCATCCACCTGGGAGAAGGACTGGAACAGCGCGCCCAGCCGCTCCTGCGGGATCCCGATGCCGGTGTCCTTGACCACGAAGTGCAGCAGGTGCTTTCCCTGCGCCTCCAGGGTGGCGTCCACCGTGACCAGCACCTCGCCCTGGTGGGTGAACTTCACCGCATTGGACACCAGGTTCACCAGGATCTGGCGCAGCCGGGTCGCGTCCGAGAGCAGCATGTCCGGCGCGCCGTCCTCGACGATGTAGGCGAGATTCAGGTTCTTCTCCCCCGCCTTGGGGGAGAGCAGATCCAGCGACTCCTCGATGCAGCGACGCAGGTCGAAGGAATGGCGCTCCAGCTCGAGCTTGCCGAGTTCCATCTTGGAGTAGTCGAGGATGTCGTTGATGATGGTGAGCAACGCCTCGCCGCTGGAGCGTATGGTCTGGGCGAAATCGCGCTGCTCATCCGTCACCGGCGTGTCCAGCAGCAGGCTGGTCATGCCGATGACCGCGTTCAGCGGCGTGCGGATCTCGTGGCTCATGTTGGCGAGAAACAGGCTCTTGGCCTGGGTCGCCGCCTCCGCCGCCTCCTTCGCCTGGCGCATCAGTTCCGACTGACGCCGGCGCTCGGTGACGTCGCGCAGGATCGCCGTGTAGAGCGCGCCGCCCGTTGTCTGCAGGCGGCAGATGGAAGCTTCCGCCGGGAACACGCTGCCGTCCTTGCGCCGGCCGGAGATCTCGCCCCGCTCGCCCATGCGCCGGGCGGAATCTCCGGACGCGCCGAAGCGCTCGACATGCGCGTGATGGGAAGGCCGAGCCTCGGGCGGGAGCAGGATTTCCAGCGGCTGGCCCAGCACCTCGGCCGCGGGGTAGCCGAAGACCACTTCAGCGCCGCGGTTGAAGAAGCGGATGCGCTGGCCGCTGTCCGCAATGATGACCGCGTCCTCGGCGATGCCGAGCACGGCGGCGAGTTGCGCCTCCGTCAGGACCATGGCCGGTCCGGACGGGGCCCCTCCTTGGGACTCCTGCATGGTCTGTATTTTTTGGGTCGCTTCTCCGGCCGGTTTCCGCCGGAGGCGACATTCTCTGACAGCCGCGGGGCCGGCGCAATGCTCGGCAAACCCCGGGCTCAAGGGAACCCCTGAATAACCCCTTCGCGAGCCGCGCGGGGATTTTTTCAGGGGTTCCCTACTGACCCAGGAAATCCGGCAGTCCGCTCACCAGCACCCAGCGGCCCTGGGCCTCGTCGAAGCGCCAGCCCTGGCGGTCCACGATGCGCCGCAGCTTCACCGAGCCCTCGACGGTGTACTCGATCTGCACCGACTGCCTGACCTGAACGGTGTCGGGGGAGACTTCCGCCGAGATGACCTCATAGGAAATGACCTTCACCCGGGACAGCTTCTGCGCCGCCTCCCTCTGCTCCGGGGCGAGCCCGGCGACGCCCGCCGCGCGGTCGAAGTCCGACCAGCGGATCGCGGTCTCGTAGGCCCTGATGACCTTGTCGAACTGGTCCACACGCCCGCCGCGCTCCACCGTGGCACCGCAGCCCGCCAGGACGGCCATGGCGGCCAGCGCCCACACCCACGACCATTTCAAAGTCAACGCCATCGCCCGCCCCCTCCCCCGAGGCGCCCAGAGTCTAGCACGCGCATATCCGCGGCAGCCCCGGCAACAAAAGCCCGCCGTGGGGCGGGCCTTTAATGCCCCCGGACGGGCGGCTTATTCGACGCGCAGTTTTTTCGCGCTCACCGCCTGGCGCTTCGGCAGCGTCAGCTCGAGGATGCCGTTGTTGTACCTGGCCGCAGCCGTCCCCTCGTCCACGTCCTGTCCCAGGGAGAAGGCGCGGTACACCTTGCCGTAATAGCGCTCCTGGCGCAGCAGCTTCTCGCCCTCCTTCGCCTCGTGCTCCTGCTTCACCTCGGCGCTGATCGCCACCTGGTTGCCGTCGATGGAGATGTTGATGTCATCCTTGCTCACCCCGGGGATCTCGGCACGCACCAGATAGGCGTTGTCCGTCTCCGAAACGTCCATCTTGATCTGCAGGTGCGGGCGCTGCTCCATGGTCATGGGGCGCACGAAAAAGCCGCGGAACAGGTCGTCCAGTTCACCAAACGGGTCGTAGCGTTGCAGGTCTGCCATGGCTTCCTCCTGAATCGGGTCTGTCGGATTGCGGCGCGCGCCGGCGCACCGCCCATGGTCCGAATATAGGTTCGCGCCGGGGACTTTCAAGGGGGCTGGCGGCCCGCCCGGGCCCCGGTTTCCCGCGGCAAGGACTTCTTGCCATCCGCCGGCGGGCGGTCTAGTTTGCAAATTTGCACCCCGCGACCCGACCCGCAGCAACCCAGACATGGACAACCAGAGCCGCAGCGCGAGCGTGACCGAGAGCACGCCGGACTTCGCCCCGGAGGAGCACCGGGGGTACCTGCTGAAGTTTGCGCTGCTTCAGTTGCGGGATCCGCACCTGGCGGAGGACGCGGTCCAGGAAACACTGCTGGCGGCCCTCTCGGCGCGAGAGGGCTTCGCCGGCCGGTCCTCACTCCGGACCTGGCTCACGGGCATCCTGAAGCACAAGATCGTGGACCTGCAGCGGCGCCAGGCCCGGGAAACCCCGATCGGCGACCTGTTGCGAACGGAGGCGGAGCGGGAGAGCGACGAGTTCGACGTCCTGTTCCGGCAGCGTGACGATCACTGGGAGATGCCGCCCCGGGATTGGGGGGATCCGGAGCGGACCCTGCAGGACAGGCGCTTCTGGCAGGCGTTCGAGCGGTGCGCCCGGTCCATGAGCGCCGCCGTGGCCCGCGTGTTCATGTTGCGGGAGCTCCAGGGCATGAGCACCGAGGAGATCTGTAAGGAACTGGACATCACGCCGACCAATTGCTGGGTCATGCTGCACCGCGCGCGCATGGCGTTCCGGCTCTGCCTCGAGCAGAGCTGGCTGTCGCCGGGCCAGGAGGTAACCTGATGCTGTCCTGCAAGGAAATCACGGAACTGGTCTCCCAGAGCCAGGACCGGGAGCTGACGGTGTCCGAGCGCGTCGCCGTGAAACTGCACCTGGCGATCTGCAAGGGGTGCCGGAACTTCGAGGCCCAGATCGGACTGATGCGGCAGGCCTTCCAGCGCCTGGCCCGGGGCGAAGCGCCCCTCGATGACAAGGACAGTTAGGGAACGTCTGAAAACCCCCGCGTGGCCCACGAAGGGGTTCTTCAGGGGTTTCTTAGCGCTCAGTGCTTGTGGGGGTGCTCCGCCCCCGCCCCGACTTCCCGTACCTGGGCCCTGACCTCCACGTTCGTCCTGGTCCGGTCCCGGCCCTCCACGGTGAGGACAATGGGCACGCCATCCCCCGGCTTGAGCTCCCGTTTCAGGTCCATGAGCATGATGTGGTACCCGCCCGGGGCGAGCTTCACCGCCTGCCCCGCCGGCAGCTCGATGCGCGGCACGGCGCGCATTTTCATCACGCCGTCCTCCACCTTCATGGTGTGCAGCTCCACCACCCCCGCCACCGGACTGGCGGCCGCCACCAGCGCCCCCCCGCCGGGGCTGGTGAGCGCCATGTAGGCCCCCGCCACCTTCTGGCCGGGCGCCGTGGCCCGCACCCAGGGGTCGCTTACGGTGACGGGATCGGCCGCAGAAACGGCCGCAGCGGCCAGCAGCAGGACGGGCGCCAGGTGGCGCCATGGGCGGAGCGCGGGGGGTTTCACGGGTGGCCTCGCAATGCGGTCATGGTGAACGGGAGTCTAGCAGCCGGGGCGGGCCGGCGTCCCGCGCCGGCGTCAAGGGCGACGCGCCGCCGCTGGTATATAATCCGCGTTTTTCCGCGTCACCCCTATCCCCACTACCCTATTTCCCATGAGGCTGTTAGTCCTATTCGCTTTCCTGCTCTCGCCCCTGGCCGCCGCCCAGACCGCCGCCCCGACCGCAGCGCCACTCCCGGTGCCGCCACCACCTGCCGTGGCCGCCAAGGCGTATGTGCTGCACGATGTCGCCAGCGGCCAGACCCTCGCCAGCCAGAATCCCGCCGAGCGCGTGGAACCCGCCTCCCTCACCAAGCTGATGACCGCCTACCTGACTTTCAGCGCCCTCAAGCAGGGGCGCATCAAGTCGGACCAGGCAGTGCCGGTTTCGCCACGGGCCTGGAAGGCGGAAGGCTCGCGCATGTTCATCGAGCCCAACAAGCCGGTGACGGTGGACGAGCTGATCCGCGGCATGATCGTGCAGTCCGGCAACGATGCCTGCATCGCGCTGGCGGAGGCCATCGCGGGGTCCGAGGAGGTGTTCGCCCAGATGATGAACCGGGAAGCGGCGCGCCTGGGCATGAAGAACACCAGCTTCATGAACGCCACCGGCCTGCCCCACCCCCAGCACTACACCACCGCCCAGGATCTCACCCTGCTGGTGTCGGCGCTGATCCGCGACTTCCCGGAGCACTACCCGATCTACTCGCAGAAGGAGTTCACCTACAACAAGATCACCCAGTCGAACCGAAACCGGCTGCTGTGGCTGGATCCGACGGTGGACGGCGTCAAGACCGGGTTCACGGAGGCCGCCGGCTGGTGCCTGATCACCTCATCCAGGCGCGGCGATCGCCGGCTGATTTCCGTGGTGCTGGGCGCGCCGTCGGAAAACGCCCGGGTCACGGAAAACCAGAAGCTCCTCAACTATGGCTTCCAGTTCTTCGACGCCGTGCGCCTCTACCAGAAGGGACAGCCGGTGGCGACCCTTGAAGTGTGGAAGGGGGCGGCGAAGCAGCTCAAGGCGGGATTCAACCAGGACCTGTGGCTGTCGGTGCCCAAGGGCGCCGGCGAGCGGTTGCAGGCCACCATCGAGCGCCAGCAGCCGCTGGTGGCGCCGGTGTCGGCGGGGCAGCGGGTGGGGACGGTGAAGCTGACCCTGGACGGCAAATCGCTGGGTGAGTACCCGCTGCTGGCCCTGGAGCCGGTGGCGATCGCCAGCTTCTTCGGACGCGCCTGGGACAGCCTGCGGCTGTGGTTCAAGTGATCGACTTCCGCCACGACCCACACGGGCCCGCACGCAATCGAGCTTGAGGTCGCTGTGGTGGCGTCTTGACCGGTACTTCGCTGTAGGCTCCGTGGCCGCTGTGTCCAACACTAATGGGATCTGACGATGACGGTTTACCTGAATGGAGAATTCATGCCGCTGGAGGAAGCGCGGATCCCCGTGCTCGACCGCGGCTTCATCTTCGGCGACGGCGTGTACGAGGTGATCCCGGTGTATTCGCGCCATCCCTTCCGGCTGGCCGAGCACCTGAGGCGG
>DASTHR010000003.1:0-3154 GCA_035718105.1 Burkholderiales bacterium | reverse complement strand
TGGTGATGAGTCCGATCAGCATGATGAGCCCGATCTGGCTGTACACGTTGAGCGTGAGGTTGGCAAGCTTGAGCGCCAGCAGCGCGCCGGTGATGGCGAGCGGCACGGTGAGCATGATGACCAGCGGCCCGCGGAAGCTCTCGAACTGCGCCGAGAGCACCAGGTAGATAAAGGCCAGCGCCAGCACGAACACGAAGTAGAGCTGCTGGCCGGACTCGCGGAACTCCCGGGACTGGCCGTCGTAGTCGGTGCGGTACTGGGCCGGAAGCACTTCCTTCGCCGCCTGCTCCATGAACGCCAGCGCCTCGGAGAGCGTATGGCCCGGCGCGATGTTGGCGGAGATGATGGCGGCGCGCAGCCGGTCGAAGTGGTTCAGTTCCTTGGGCGCGACGCGCTCGCTGACCCGGACCAGGTTGGAGAGCTGCACCAGGGTGCCGTCCCGCGCGCGCACGTAGATGGAGGTGAGGTCCGCGGGCTGCGCCCGGTCCTTCTCCTCGAGCTGGACGATGACCTCGTACTGCTTGCCCTCGCGCTTGAAGCGGGTGACCTCGCGCCCGCCCAGCAGGGTCTCCAGGGTGCGGCCGATGGTGTCCACCTGCACGCCGATGGAGGCCACCTTTTCCCGGTCGATCTCCACCTTGAGCTGGGGCTTGTTGAGCTTGAGGTCGCTGTCCACGTTGATCATGGCCGGCGAACTGCGCGCCTTCGCCATCAGGGCGTCCACCACCCGCTCCAGCTCCTCGTAGGAGGTGCCCTGGACCACGAACTGCACCGGCGGATTGCGGAAACTCTGCCCCAGGGACGGCGGATTGATGGGGAAGGCCAGCACCCCGGGCATGGCGCCGAACATCTGCGGCCCCAGGGACTTGGTGATATCCATCTGGGAGCGGCTGCGCTCGTCCCAGTCCTTGAGGCGCACGAAAGAAAGCGCCGTGTTCACCGGGTTGGGCCGCTCCAGCCCCGGCGCCACCACCACGAAGTAGGAGTCCACCTCCGGCACCTTGGAGTAGAGGTCCTCCCAGATCCTGGCGTAGGAGTCGGTGTACTGCATGGTGGCGCCGTCCGGGGCGATCATGACGCCGATGAAGAAGCCCCGGTCCTCCAGGGGCGAGAGCTCGCTCTTGAGGGTCTTGAACAGCCAGCCGCCGAGAACCGCCACCGCGGCGAACACGGCCACCACGATCCAGCGCGCGTGCAGGGCCTTCGCCAGCACCGCGCGGTAACCGTGGTTGATGCCCTGGAAAAAGCGCTCCAGGGCGTTGTAGACGCGCCCGTGGCGCTCCACATGGCGCAGCATCCGCGAGCACATCATGGGCGTGAGGGTGAGCGCCACGAAGCCGGACACCGCCACCGCCGCGGCGACGGTGAGCGCGAACTCGGTGAACAGGCGCCCGGTGTTGCCGGAGGCGAAGGCGAGCGGCGCGAACACCGCCGCCAGGGTGATGGTCATTGCCAGCACCGCGAAGGCGATCTCCCGGGAGCCCTTGATGGCGGCGCTGAACGGCGGCTCGCCCGCCTCGATGTGGCGGTGGATGTTCTCCAGCATCACGATGGCATCGTCCACCACCAGGCCGATGGCGAGCACGATGCCCAGCAGGGTCAGCACGTTGATGGTGAAGCCCATCAGCTGCATCAGGAAGAAGGCGCCGATGAGGGAAACCGGAATGGTGACGAAGGGGATGAAGGTGGCGCGCACCGAACGCAGGAAGAAATAAATCACCAGCACCACCAGCACCAGGGCCTCGGCCATGGTCTTGTACACCGCCTGGATGGACTTCTCGATGAAGATCGAGGTGTCGAAGGCGACGGCCAGACCCATGCCCGGGGGCAGGCCGGCGATGATGGATTTCATCTCCTGCTTCACCGCCCGTGCCACGGAGAGGGTGTTGGCGGTGGACTGTTTCACCACCCCCAGTCCCACGGCGGGCAGGCCGTTCACGCGCACGATGTTGCGCTCGTCCTCGGCGCCCAGGGCCGCGTAGCCCACGTCCTTCAACCGCACCGGGTAGCCGCCGCGCTCCACCAGGATCAACTGGTTGAACTCCTCCGGCGTGCGCAGGTCGGTCTCGGAGAGCACGGTGAACTCCCGCTGCCGGCTCTCGATGCGTCCCGCGGGCACCTCCAGGTTCTGGCGCCGCAGCGCCTCCTCCACGTCCTGCACCGTGACCCCCAGCGCCGCCAGCCGCTCGCGGTCGAGCCAGATGCGCATGGCGTAGCGCCGCTCGCCGCCGATGATGACGCTCGCCACGCCGGGCAGCGTCTTCAAGCGGTCCGCCACCACCCGGTCGGCGTAATCGGTGATCTCCAGCGGCGAGTGGCGGTCGCTGTACAGGCGCATCCAGATGATGGCCTGGGCGTCGGCCTCGATCTTGGCCACCACCGGCTCGTCCGCCGCCTCGGGCAGCCGGGCCCGGGTGCGCGCCACCCGGTCGCGCACGTCGTTGGCCGCCTCGTCCACGTTGCGCTCGGTGACGAACTCGACGGTGATCTGGGACACCTCTTCCCGGGACACCGACTTCAGCACCTTGATGCCCTCGATCCCCGACAGCGCATCCTCCAGCGGCTGCGTGACCTGGCTCTCCACCACCTCGGCGCTGGCGCCGGTGTAGACGGTGCGCACCGATACCACCGGGGCGTCGATGTTGGGGTATTCCCGCACCGTCAGGCGCAGGAAGGAGATGATCCCCAGCAGCAGGATCATCAGGCTCATCACCGTGGCCAGCACGGGACGGCGGATGGCTATCTCGGGCAGCTGCATCGTTCCTGCCTAGCTTCCCTTCGCGGCGGGTGGCGCCGGCGGCGGGCCCTGGCCGGCCGGGGCGACCGGGATGCCGTCCTGCAGCTTAATCTGGCCTTCGGTCACCACCGTTTCGCCGGGCTTGAGCCCCTGCACGACTTCCACCTCGCCGGGCGTGCGGTGCCCGATCTGCACCTGGGTCAGGGCGGCCTTGCCGTCCACCACCCGGAACACGAAGGTGTCCTTGCCCCGCGGCACCACCGCCTGCTCGGGCACCACCATGGCGTTCTCGCGGCGCTCCATGGGCACCGAAATGCGCGCGAACATGCCCGGCCGCAGCTTGCCGTTGGTGTTGGGGATGCGGGCGCGGACCAGGACCGTGCGGGTCTGCGGGTCCACCACCGGCTCGATGGCGTA
>DASTHR010000002.1:0-3925 GCA_035718105.1 Burkholderiales bacterium | reverse complement strand
GCTTCGGGGCGTCACCCTCCTCACGCCGGGGCGGACGCTTGCCCCTCGGTCCGGAACTGTTCACATTTCCCTCCTGTCGATCACCGCCCGCGCCAGCGTGCCGCTGTCCACGTGCTCCAGTTCCCCGCCCACCGGGAGCCCACGGGCAATGCGACTCACCTTCAGTCCGCGCTGCCGCATCAGTTCGCCCACGTAGTGCGCCGTCGCCTCGCCTTCAACGGTGAAGTTGGTGGCGAGCACCACCTCCTTCACCACGCCGTCCTGGGCCCGGCGCAACAGGCGGTCGAGATGGATTTCCCGCGGCCCGACGCCGTCCAGCGGCGAGAGCCGACCCATGAGCACGAAGTACATGCCGCCGTAGCACTGCGCCTGCTCCATCATCAGCAGGTCGCCCGGCGTCTCCACCACGCACAGCTGCGCGGGGTCCCGTCGCGGCGAGCGGCAAAGCTCGCACAGGGCTTCTTCCGTGAAGGTGTTGCACTTCTCGCAATGCCGGATCCGCTGCACCGCCTGCTCCAGGGCGCGCCCGAGCCGCATGGCCCCGGGGTGGTCACGCTGCAGCAGGTGATAGGCCATGCGCTGCGCCGACTTGGGCCCCACCCCGGGCAGGCAGCGCAGGGATTCGATGAGTTCTTCGAGGGAGCTCGGAGTTTTCAAGAAAATCTCTCAACGCAGAGGACGCAAAGGACGCGGAGGAAAGCCACACGAAAAAGCCTGAATTCCTCTGCGACCTCCGCGTCCTCCGCGGTGGGTGTTCTTCTGGCCGTCGGTCCGGGCTAGAAGGGCAATTTCATGCCGGGAGGCAGCATGCCGGCCGTGGCGCTGGCCATCCGCTCCTGGACCGTGGCCTCCACCTTGCGCACGGCATCGTTCACCGCCGCCGCCAGCAGATCCTCCAGCATCTCCCTGTCGTCCATCACGCCGGGGTCTATGGAAACGCGGCGCACGTCGTGGCGGCAGGTCATCAGCACCTTGACCATGCCCGCGCCGGACTGGCCCTCCACCTCGACGCTGGCCAACTGCTCCTGCATGCGCTTCATGTTTTCCTGCATCTGCTGGGCCTGCTTCATGATTGCGCCAAGGTTTCCCTTCATGAGCCTTTCTCCTCTATTGATTCGGTTTGATCGAAGACTGGATGAGCCGGGCGTCGAAGTTCTCCACCACGTCCCGCACGAACGGGTCGCTCTCGATGGACTGCACCGCCCGTGACTGCTTAGTCTGGCGGTCCCGCTCCTCGACCTCCGCGGCCGACTGGCCGCTGGTTTCGCCGACGGAGAACATCAGCCGGTAGGGATGCCCCAGGCACTCCCGCACCGCCGCCGCCAGCTTCTCCTGGTAGCTCTTCTCGAGCAGGTGCCTGTGCATGGCCGGCACCGCCAGCTCCATGACATCCCCGGCCACCCGCTTCAGCTCGCAATACTGGGCCAGCATGCGCGACATCCCCGCCACCTGGAGCCGGCCGATCAACCCGAGCCAGTCGCCGTCGAAGCCCTCCGCGGCCCGCGCGCCGGGGTCGTCCGGCGCCGGGGCCGGCTCCGCGGCCCGGGGCCCGGGGGCGGGATCCGCCGCTGCGGGGGCGGCACTGGCCGGGGCCTGGCGCGCCTTCGGGGCCGGCGCAGGTTCCCGGCCCTGCGCCGTGCCCGGTCCGCCGCCTCCGGGCCGGAACGCCAGCATGCGCATCAGCGCCATGGTGAAGCCCGCGTATTCGTCGGGCGCGTAGCTGAGGTCATTGCGCCCGGTGAGCGCGATCTGGTAGCAGAGCTGCGCCTCCTCCGGTCCGAAACGGCGCGCCAGGGCCAGAATCTCCTCGCGCTCCGGCTGCTCCTCGCCCAGGGCCTCGGGCACGATCTGCGCCAGGGCGATGCGATGAAACAGGGTCGCCAGCTCCTGCAGCGCGCCGTCGAAGGACAGGCTGCGGCTCTCCATGCCGTCGGCGATGGCGATGAGCCGCGGCCCGTCCCTCTCCACCAGGGCCCGCGCGAGCTCCAGCAAATAGCTCTGGTCCATGACGCCAAGCATGGCGCGCACCGCCGCCTGCTCCACCCTGCCGCCGCCGAAGGCAATGGCCTGGTCCAGCAGGCTGAGGCCGTCGCGCAGCGAACCCTGCGCCCCCGCCGCGATGAGCGTCAGCGCGGCGGGCTCGAAGGCGACGCCTTCCTGCTCCAGGACCAGCGCGAGCCGCTGCGCGATAAGCGGGGCCGGGATCTGCTTAAGGTTGAACTGCAGGCAGCGCGAAAGCACAGTCACCGGGATCTTCTGGGGATCGGTGGTGGCCAGCACGAACTTCACGTGCTCCGGCGGCTCCTCCAGCGTCTTCAGCATGGCGTTGAAGGCGCTGCGCGAAAGCATGTGCACTTCGTCGATGATGTAAACCTTGTAGCGGCCGCTGGTGGGGGCGTAGAGCGCGCTCTCCAGCAGCTCCCGCATGTTGTCCACCTGGGTGTTGGACGCGGCGTCCAGCTCGATGAGGTCCACGAAGCGTCCGCCGTCGATCTCGGTACAGGCGGCGCAGGCGCCGCAGGGCGTGGAACTCACGCCCTTCTCGCAATTCAGCGCCTTGGCCAGGATGCGCGCCAGGGTGGTCTTGCCCACGCCCCGGGTGCCGGTAAGCAGATAGGCATGGTGCAGGCGCCCCTGGTCCAGGGCGTTCGCGAGGGCCCGGACCACATGCTCCTGGCCGGTGAGTTCGGAAAAGGCCTTGGGGCGCCACTTTCGCGCCAGAACCTGGGATGCGGACATCAGCGCGTTACCCCGCGGCTAGGCAGGCACGGCGGCCGGCGGCGGCGGTCGGACACCGCCGGGACCGCGAGCCGAAGCGTTTGGGCAGCATTTATCGGCCAGCTATGAGCATCTTGACGCGGCCCACGGGGCCGCGCCGGGAATGGGGAGGCGAGCCTTGTCCCCGGCACTTGCAGAGAGTAGCTGTGGCTGCTTCCTTCCGGACCTGACCAGGTTCACCACCATGCAATGCGGGGGGGCCCGCCATTGATCGGCACAGGCCGCCGAATCGCCCGGCGGCAAAGGGCGTAGCCTACCACAGTGCGGCACCGGTTCGAATGCTGCGACGCACCACCGCAAGCGCCTGACGGCGTCAAGGTTTTCGGGATTGAGACTTTTCCCCCGCTTTCCTTGCTTCGATGCAGTCTGATGCTAAAATAGCCGCTCCCAAAAATTCCTGTGTCTTATATAAGAGTCTTTTATAGGGCACGTGGCGTGGGTGCGGAGCGTCATGGGCTGGACGGCGCTGACCGCTGAAGGAGAACCGCAGCTTACCCCGTATGCCGGAATTCAGTCGGCATAGACACGACAACTATCGGAGGATTTTCCATGGCGTCAGCGATTGAGTCCGTTCTGCAGGAAACCCGCGTCTTTCCGCCCAGCGCAGAGGTGGTCAAGAAGGCCACCATCTCCGGCATGGCGGCATACGAGGCGCTGTGCCAGGAAGCGGAAAAGGACTTCGAAGGGTTCTGGGGGCGCCAGGCGCGGGAGCATGTGCTGTGGCACAAGCCCTTCACCAAGGTGCTGGACGAGAGCAAGGCGCCCTTCTACAAGTGGTTCCATGATGGCGAGCTGAACGCCTCCTACAACTGCCTGGACCGCCACCTCGAGACCCAGCCCAACAAGGTCGCGATCATCTTCGAGGCGGACGACGGCTCCGTCACCAAGATCACCTACAAGCAGCTCTACCACAAGGTCTGCCAGTTCGCGAACGGCCTGAAGAAGCTGGGCATCAGGAAGGGCGACCGGGTCCTGATCTACATGCCGATGTCCATCGAGGCGGTGGTGGCCATGCAGGCCTGCGCCCGCATCGGCGCCACCCACTCCGTGGTGTTCGGCGGCTTCTCCGCCAAGAGCCTGCAGGAGCGCATCGTGGACGCCGGCGCCACCGCGGTGATCTGCGCCGACGGCCAGTTCCGCGGCGGCA
>DASTHR010000001.1:0-5061 GCA_035718105.1 Burkholderiales bacterium | reverse complement strand
AGCCCGTCGTGGCCCGTGGGGGTGACCATGGCGAGGTCCACGTTGAGGCGCCGCGCCAGCGCCCGCACCGCCGGGGTGGCCTTGATACCGGCCGCGGCCTTCGCGGGCAGCGGCGCCGCCTGCTCCCTGAGTACCTCGCTGCCTGCCCGCACCTCGCCGACCACGGTGCCGGTGTCGGCTTCAGCGCCGGCTTCCTCGAAGCCCGCCAGGGGCTGGCCCACTTTGACCACGCCGCCCGGCTCGGCGAAGAGCTTCTCGACCCGCCCCCCGTAGGGGGTGGGCACCTCGACGATGGCCTTGGCGGTCTCCACCGAGACCAGCGGCTGGCCGGCCACCACATGGTCCCCGGGGCTCACGTGCCAGGCGACGATGTCCGCTTCCTGCAGGCCTTCGCCCAGGTCGGGCAGTTTGAATATCTTCATCGGCTGATAACCTGAAAGTGATTCACCACAGAGACACAGAGAAGGGCAAACCAGGAACCAGAAAATGCTCACTGCCGAGACAAGGCGTATTGCCGTTGAGGGTTACACTGTCCCAACTCGTCCCGTCTCCTGTTGATCTTGCAGCTCTCTGTGTCTCTGTGCCTCCGTGGTTCAAGAATTACTGGAACTCCAGAACCCGGCGCACGGCGGCGAGGATGCGGGCCTTGCCCGGGAGGTAGTTCGCCTCCAGCTTCGGCAGGGGCATGACGCAGTCCCAGCCGCTGACCCGCTGCACCGGGGCCAGCAGCGACAGCAGACCCTGCTCGGCCAGGCCCGCCGCGATTTCCGAGCCGAAGCCGCCGGTGCGCGCCGCCTCCTGGATGATGACGCAGCGCCCGGTGCGTGCCACGGATTCGAGGATGGTCTGCAGGTCCAGGGGCTTCAGGGTGGAAACGTCGATCACCTCGGCGGAGATGCCCTCCTGCTCCAACTGCTCCGCCACCGCCAGGGCCTCGTGCACCATGGCGCCCCACGCCACCAGGGTGAGGTCGGTGCCCTCCTGCGCCACGTGGCAGGTGTCCAGTGCCAGTGCCTTGCCGTCGTCCGCGACTTCCTGCCTTACCAGCCGGTAGAGCCGCGTGGGCTCCAGGAACACTACCGGGTCGGGGTCCCGGATCGCTGCCAGCAAAAGCCCGTAGGCCCGCTTCGGCGAGGAGGGGATCACCACCCGCAGGCCGGGCACATGGGCGAACAGGGCCTCCACGCTCTCGGAGTGGTGTTCCGGCGCGTGGATGCCGCCGCCGTTGGGCATGCGCAGCACCATGGGGCAGGTGAGCCGGCCCCGCGTGCGGTGGCGCAGGCGGCTGGCGTGGTTGATCATGGTGTCCAGGGTGGAGTAGGCGAAGCCGGAGAACTGGATCTCCGCCACCGGCCGCAGCCCCTGGGCCGCCATGCCCACCGCCATGCCGGCGATCACGGTTTCCGCCAGGGGCGTATCCATCACCCGTTGCGAGCCGAACTTTTCCAGCAGCCCGAGGGTGGCGCGGAACACGCCGCCGTCCACCCCCACGTCTTCCCCCAGCACCACCACGTCCGGGTCCCGCGCCATCTCCCCGTGCAGGGCCAGGTTCACGGCGTCCACCAGGGTGACCTCAGCCATGGCCGGGTTCCGTCGAGGCTTGGCGCGGCGCCGCGAAGCGCAGCGCCTCCTCGCGCTGCGCGCCGAGGGGCGTTGGCAGCGCCGCGTAAAGACAGTCGAACATGGCCTGCGGCGGCGGCGGCGGGAACGCCAGGTACTCGTCCACCGCGGACTGCACTTCCTTCGAGCATTCGACTATGAGCGCCTCCTCGTCCTCCTTGGTCCAGGCGCCCTTGGCCACCAGCCAGGCGCGCAGCCGTCCCAGGGGCTCGAGCGGCCAATGCTCGCTCACCTCCTGCTCGCTGCGGTAGCGCTTGGCGTCGTCGGCGGTGGTATGGTCGGTGAGGCGGTAGCTGAGGGCCTCGATCAGAGTCGGCCCCCCGCCTCGGCGCGCCCGGCCGATGGCCTGCTCCGCGGCGTGGCGCACGGCGACGACGTCGTTGCCGTCCACCTGCAGGCCCTCGAAACCGGCGGCGATGGCCTTCTGCGCCAGCGTCTGCGCCGCGCTCTGGCGCGCCCGGGGCACCGAAATGGCGTACTGGTTGTCAGCGCACACGAACACCACCGGCAGCCGCCACACACCCGCGAGGTTGATGGCTTCGTAGAAATCGCCCTTGGAGGTGGCGCCGTCACCGAAGGCGCAGACCGCCACCCGGGGCTGCGCGCGTACCTGGAAGGCGGTGGCGACGCCCACGGCGTGACAGATCTGGGTGGCGATGGGCACG
This sequence comes from Burkholderiales bacterium, assembly GCA_035718105.1. GTDB lineage: Bacteria > Pseudomonadota > Gammaproteobacteria > Burkholderiales > UBA6910 > UBA6910. The sequence goes on along the minus strand of DASTHR010000001.1, from coordinate 2,776 downwards.
CAGATGGGGAAGTCCTGCCGCGGGCCACTGAAGTCCATGCCGGCCTCGTCGCCGGACCAGTAGCGCAACAATTCCGCCATGCGCACGCCCCGCGCGAGCTGGGCGCTGGCTTCGCGATAGCTGGGCAGGAGGACATCCTCCGGGTGCATGGCGGCTGCGATGCCGGTGCCGATGGCCTCCTGGCCGAGGGAGGAGGCGAAGGTGCCGAGTTGCCCGGTGCGCTGCAGCGCCACTGCCCGCGCGTCGTAGGTGCGGGTGAGCACCATGTTGCGGTACAGGGGTACCAGCGCCCGCGGCTCCTGCGCGAAGTCGGGCAGCGGCTGAGTCTCGGTGCCGTGCTGGTCGAGAAATCGGGTATGGGTGACCTCGAAGCGCGCAACGACCGTCACGTCCATCTCTCCTGGGTCCGGAATTTCCGGGGAAGTTTAGCACCCGCCGCGGCCGGGAAGCCCCGCGGAGTCAGCTCCGGTCGAGTTTGTCCAGCACGCGGTCGAGGTAGCAGGGAAGGAGGCGGGACCCCGGGCGCCGCCGAGCCAGCTGCGCGCTGAGGAGGTTGAGGCGAGCCACCGCCCCGGCACGGGCATTGCCCGGCTCCAGGCAGCGGATCAGGGATTCCAGGCTGGCGGCTTCGCGCATGGCCTCCACCTCCGGCGGCAGGAAGCCGGCGTTCTTCAGCAGCCGGTAGCCGGCGCGCAACTCCTCGGGCACCAGGCTGTCGTCGTCGAGCTCCAGGGGCTTGCCGGCCCCCGGCAGGCCGTCGAACTCGCCGGAGTCGCGGGCCCGGGCGATGCGCTCCTCGGCAATGGCGTCGAGAATGAACATGGGAATCGGGATGGGATGATGGCGGTGGCTTGACGATAGCGGCTTTTCGACCGGCCCGCGACGGGGCATAATGCGCCGGTCACCAAGGCAGGGGGATGACTTGGCCGGTCCGACGGCAACAAGGAGGAGGGAAGTGCTGAAGCGGCTCGCCGCCGGATTCGCGGCGCCGTGGATCATTGCCGCGCCGCGGGCGCGCGCCGCGGCGCCCCGTGGCATCTCCTTCCAGCACACGCATACCGGCGAGGCGCTGTCTCTGACCTATGCGGTGGGCGACGAGTATCTGCCGCAGGCACTGCGCGCCCTGGACCACCTGCTGCGGGACCATCGCACCCACGCCGTGCATCCCATGGACCCGGCCTTGCTGGACCAGTTGCACCGGCTGGCGGAGATCACCGGCACCCGCAGCCCGTTCCAAATCATCTCCGGCTACCGGGACCCGCGCACCAATGCAATGCTGCGCTCCCGCTCCGGCGGGGTGGCGCGCCACAGTCTTCATCTCGAGGGACGGGCGGTGGACGTGCGGCTCGCCGACGTGCCGCTGCCGGATCTGCGCGATGCCGCCCTGAGCCTGAAGGCGGGTGGCGTGGGGTTCTACCGCGAATCGAACTTCGTGCATCTGGACACCGGCCGCGTCCGCCACTGGTAACGACGCGCCGGGTTCACCGCCGGCCCGTCTCCTGAAGTGCCAGCTCCAGCGTCCGGTCGTGCCCGTAGATGTCGGGCAGGAAGCGCGTCGTCCCGTCTTCCTCGACGATGACCGTGGTATAGAAGATCACCACCGGAATCGGCTCCTTCAGCCGGACATGCTTTTCCCTGCCCGCCTGCATGGCCTCGGCGATCTTCTCCTCGGTCCATTCTGGCATGTCCCGCAGCACGAAGCGCGCCAGCCGCATCGGGTCCGACACGCGGATGCAGCCGTGGCTGAAATCGCGGCGGGAGCGGCGAAACAGCGACTTGGCCGGGGTGTCGTGGAGGTAGACATCCTCCGCGTTCGGAAACACGAACTTGACGCCCCCCAGCGCATTCTTTTCCCCAGGCCGCTGGCGAATCCTGAGGGCGCCCTGGCGGATGGCGGCAAAGGTGTCTTCGTTCACGTCGGCGTCCGCCGGTTTTCCGGTGGCCGCGCTCACCAGTTCCATGTCGTGCTCGGCGAGGTAGCCCGGGTTCCTGCGCAGGGCGGGGATGATCTCCTTGCGCGCGATGCCCGGCGGGACATTCCAGTAGGGGCTGAACACCACGTATTCCATCCGGTCGGCGAACACCGGGGTGCGGGCATTCAGCGACTTGCCCACCACGACGTCGAGGCGGAACTCCGCCTTTATCTGGCCCGCCTTCTGGTCGAAGGCCCAGAGCTTGAATTCCGGGATGTTGATGCCGATGGCGGGGCCGGCGGAAGGCTCGGGCAGCCAGCGCAGGCGCTCCAGCGCCAGTTCGATCTGCTTCACGCGCTGCACCGGCGGCACGTTGAGGGCGGGGATGGTGGACTTGCCCAGCACGCCGTCCGGGTCCAGTCCATGCCGCTCCTGGAAGCGTTTCACCGCCGCGGCCAGGGTGGCGTCGTACATGCCATCGGGTCCGGGCGGGGCATCGGCGGGCAGGTCGCCGTAGGCAACGAGCAACTGGCGCAGCGCGCCGGCCCCGGAGTAAGGCTGTCCCGGCTCTATTTTTTTCGCGTCGGCGGGCGGCAGGGGCAGGGGAAGGGGTTGCGCCGCTAGGGCGCGATGGCGCGCCAGCGCCACCTTGAGGCGCCCATACATCGGATAGGCGGGTTCGGCTTGCGCAAGGGTCTCAACCAGGCGGCCGGAGGAGATCGCCTCGCGCAGCATCCCGGAGAGGTCATGCTTTTTCGGCTGGACATCCACCTGGAACTCGACGCTTGCCGGGTTTACCCGTCCCGTGTGCAGGTCCGCGACGTAACGCAGCAGGCTGAGGGACAGGGCGGTGTCGAGCAGCG